>NZ_JANLOA010000009.1:0-119594 GCF_025466035.1 Pseudomonas sp. 20P_3.2_Bac5
CGTCACAACGACTTTAGAAACCCCAACAACGCCCCCCGATCCTCAGCCGACAACGCCGCAAACCGCTGCCGCGCCACCGCCGCTTCGCCGCCGTGCCACAACACCGCCTCGGTCAGGCTGCGGGCGCGGCCGTCGTGCAGGTAGCCGGCGCCGGGGTTGATCTGTTCGATCAGGCCCACGCCCCACAACGGCGGGGTGCGCCATTCGCGGCCGCTGGCCAGGTAGTCGTCGCGGCCATCGGCCAGGCCTTCGCCCATGTCGTGCAACAGCAGGTCGGTGTAGGGCTCGATCTTGCGCCCGGACAACGTTTTGTAGTCCGGGTGCACCCCGGTAGTCAGTTGCGGCCGATGGCAGAGGGTGCAACCGGCCTCGGCGAACAGCCGTTCGCCGCGTTTCACCGCCGGCGTATCGCGGTCACGCCGAGGCGGCGGCGCCAGATGGGACAGGTAGAAATGCAGCTCGCTCAGTTGCATCCCGTCCACCTCCGGCTGCCCGCCACTGACGGCCTGTTTGCACGCACTTTGCTGCGGGGCGCAGTTTTCCTGCGGGTACAGCGACGAGGTCAGGCCCATGTCGCCGTGCAGGGCGCTGGCGATCTGCTGGTTGAGGCTCGGCTGGTTGGCCTTGAGGCCGAAGCGCCCGACTTCCAGGCGCTGGCGCTCGACGCTCCAGACCTTGTTGACCCGCCCGCGCACGCCATCCGGCTTGCGCTCGTCGGCCATGCGCTGCAGGGTGCTGGCGCTGACCGTTTCCAGCAAACCAAGGCCGAACACCGGCGTGCCGACCCGCGCCGAGGTACGGATATCGCCTAGCGGTCCGTAGGCCAGTTCGCTGAATTTCAGTTGCGGCCGACGCAGGTTGACGGTTTCGCCGGCAGACAGCGTGACCTGTTTTTCCTGCCAGAGAATCTGCGCCCGGCCTTCGCCGCGCACGCCGGGAATGCCCAGCTCGTTGAGCTGGTCGCCATAGGCCGGATGCGGCTGCGGTCCGCCGTGGGCATCGCGGCCCGGCAACGACAGGCGGACCAGCATGGTGCGCATCGGCGAATGTTCATTGATCGGTGCCTGGCCACGGCCGTTTTTCGGGTGGCAGGCAATGCAGGTGATGCGGTTGTACAGTGGGCCGAGGCCGTCCACCGCCTCATCCCGCGACGGGGCGACGACCCAGGCCTGGCGAAACAGCCCGCGTCCGCGGAAGAACCGTTCCAGTTGCGCCTCGTCGTCCATCCCCGCCAAGGGCTGGGCGAAGGCCTCGCGGTCGGCCTCGGCGCTGGCGGAAACACTCGCCAGCGCCGCGATCATGGCCAATAACCAAGCGCGCATTACAGGCCCATCTCGTCGAGCTGTCGCGCCGCCTCGGCATGCCGGGTGGCGCTGTAGAACTGCCAGGCGATTTCGCGCTTGCCGAGTTCGTCCTGGTCGGTGACCGGCTGTTGCTCCATGCCGCGGTCCTGGCGCTGGCCGAACAGCGTGAGCAGGTCCGCCGCGGCGGCCTGTTCAGCGCTGATCGGGGGCACCGTGAGGTATGCCCGCACCGCGCTCAGATCGCGGCCCGCCGCTTCGCCGGCATGCACCCGCGCCCACAAGGCCGTGAGGCGCTCATGGGGTTGGCTGAGCCATTGCGCGAACAGCGAGGTGATCAACGACAGGCGCTCGCGGGACATCTTGTCGCCGTATTGGTAGGCGCCGTCGCGCGCCGCCGCGAACGGGTCGTGATAACCCGCCGGCAGTTCGGCGTACACGCTCGGGCGCACCGGCAGCTTGCGGATGTCCGGGTCGGCCAGCAGTTTCTGCCCGGCGTCGGACAACACGAAACGCACGAACGCCCGCGCCCCTTCGACGTCCTTCGCACTGCGGGTAATCGCAATGTGCGCCGGGTTGAGCCCGCCGTGGGCCGGGTAGACGAAGTCCACCGGCTGGCCGTTGCTCACCGCCGAAGCGACGAAGAAGTCGATCGACAAACCCACCGCCGAGCGCCCGCTGGCCACCTCGTCGCTGACCAGGGTGCCGCCGCGACTGACCAGCCGCGACTGCCCGGCAATCTCGCTCCACAACGCCCAGCCCCGTTCCCAGCCGTAGGCTTGCAGGACGATGTCGAGCAACACCGGGGCGAAACCGACACGCGCCGGGTCCGGCAGGGCAATGCGTCCGCGCAGCCGGGCGTCGAGCAGGTCAGGCCAGTCCTTCGGCGGCGCCACGCCCAGTTCGGCGAGCACCTTCGGGTTGGTGGCGAAGCCGTAGCCGGCCAGTTCCGTGGCCTGGTAACGGCCGTCGCGGTCGCGCAGGGCGGTGCCGCCGATCCGCTCCGGCAGCCCTTGCAGATCGACACCCAGCGGCTGCCAACTGTCGTCCCTGGCCAGCCGGGCGAAATTGCCCGGCGACGGCGCCCAGTAGACATCGACCCCGCCCTGGTCCGCCTGGCGCAGGAAGGGCAGGGCATCGAAGCCCTGGCGCCAGAGGATCTGCAGGCGGTAATCGGGGTTGGCCTGTTCGAAGGCTTCCTCGAAGCGGGTCATCATCTCTTCCGGGTAGCTGGTCATCACCACCACCGGCTGCGGCGCGGCCAGTGCGCTGGTCGAACCGAGCGCCAGGGCCAGCAGCCACGCCTTACAGCGGAACATTGAACTGCACGAAGTAGTTACGGCCAATTTCCGGGTATCCCTCGCTGTATTCATAGAGGCGGTCGAACAGGTTGCGCACGCCGGCTTCCACCAGCACGTCGTTGCTGAAGCGGTAGCCGGACTTGAAGTTGTACACCGCGTAGCCGCCGGACATCTGGCTGCCATCGGACACGTTGTAGCGACGCGACGCGGCTTCGGCGCTGCCGGTCAGGCGCAGGGCATCGAGGTTCCAGGTGGCCGAGGCGAACAGGTTGTGGCGCGGTGTGTCGATCGGGTGCAGCTCGGGATTACTGCGGTTTTCGCGGTCGAGGAAGGTGTAGCTGGCGCCCAGCTCCCAGTCGCCCAGATCACCCTTCAGGCCCAGTTCGAAGCCCTGGTTACGCGCCTTGGCGATGTTCTGGTATTGCCCGCACGGCGCCGCGCAATTGAGTTGCGCCGGCACGGTGACCTGCTGGATGGAGTCCTCGATATTGGCCACGAACAACGCCGCATCCAGGCTCCACTGTGATGTCAGCGCGCCACTGTAGCCCAACTCGTAATGGGTGGCACGTTCGGACTTCAGGTCCGGGCTCGCGATGACCGTGCCGAAGCGCGTGGAGTAGCGGTCCTTGATGGTGGCGAAGCGGCTCTTGCGCGATACGGTCAGGCGCACCTGGCCGTTGTGGTCGATGTCCAGCAGCGGGCCGGTGTTCATGAACAGGCCGAGCTGGCTGTTGACCGCGTCGTCGCTGCCGGTGGGCTCGTCGTACAGGGTCTTGACCCGTGGCGAGGACGGGTTGGTGCCGAAGTTCTCGGCGTCCAGGCTCTTGCGGTAGTTGTACGAGACGCCGCCGACCACGCTGAAGATGTCGTTCAGGCGCAGGGTGTCTTCCAGGGCGATGGATTGGGTCTGGTCGCGGAAGTTTGTCTGCGGGTCGCTGCCGTCGCGGGAGCGGTGCACGTCTTCCTTGAAGTGGTACGCCACGCCCAGGCGGTTGCCCTCGGTGATCGCCAGGTCGCCTTCGACCGAGAAGCCGGTGGATTCGTCGTCGTACTTGCTCGGGAAGCCCGACTGCAGTGTGCCGGGGATGCCGTTGTTGTAGTTGAAGCTTTCCAGCGAGTTCTTGAAGGTGTCGTGGTAGATACGGGTCTTCAGGCCGTGCTCGCCGAAGCGGGTGTTGGTGGCCAGGAACAGGCTGGTCTTGTCCCATGTCGGCCATTCCCACCAGCGCTTGCGCTGGCCGGTGGCGGGCAGGTCGCCGGCGTAGGGCGGCTGGCCCTTGCGGCCTTGCTGCTGGACGTAGCCGAGCACGTATTCGTCGGTTTCGTTGGGGGTGAAGCCGAGCTTGAAGCTGAACTTGCCGTCGCGCTTGTCGCTGTTCTCGCGGCGCCCGTTGCCTTGCTGGTTGTTGGTCGGCTCGAAGTCGTCCGGCAGCAGGGTGTAGTCGTAATCGACGTAGGAAACGCCGCCCTGCATCCACCACGCACCTTGGTTGGTGCCGACGTTGGCGTAGCTGCGGTAGGCGTTGACATTGCCGTGGTCGGTCAACTCCAGGCCGCCACCGACTTCACCTTCGAAGGCCTCGGTAGGACGCCGGGTCACCAGGTTGATCGCCCCGCCCAGGGTGTTCGGCCCGTACAGCAGCGACGCGAAGCCCTTCGCCACCTCGATGCGCGACAGGTCGTAGGTGGTGAAACGGCCCAGGTCGATGTTGCCGTCATACGGCACGTAGGTCGGGATGCCGTCGATAAACACCGGCACCTGCAGGCGGTCGAAACCGCGCACGTACACCACCTGCTCGGCGCGGCCGCCGATGTAGCTCTGGTTCACGCCGGGGGCGAGGGCCAGGGCGCGGTCCACGGTTTCGCGGTCGTGCAGGCGCATATCCTGCAACTCGACCACGGTGCTGCCGGTGGCGAGTTTCTCGTCCTGCGGGGCGGAAATCTGGATTTCACCGAGGCTGAAGGGCTTGCTAGTTTCGGCGGCGATAACGTACTGAGCGTTGATGGCGGCAATGGCCACGACCAGGGCGCGAGGGGTGAACGACTTCATGACTGCTCCATGTTATGGAGGCTGGCGTGTTGTTTCACGCGCCAAAGAGCGCCACAAAACCGCGACCCAGCCTCATCGTTATATATTCTTGTATACAACGACACCCGTAAAAAGACCCGAAACCTCCCTCCCCGGAGAGCTCGAATCCTGACGACCGAACGGATATCTGACCCGGAGGACAACCAGGCCGGGGCGAATACTAGCGTTGCCGGCTGCCTGCTGACAACGCTGTATATCAAAATGCATAACGATATTGCCGTAATGGCACTGTCGATGCTCGCGTCTTCCTGCGCGTTTCGTGCCCTGTTAGCCCGAAGCATTCGGTAACATGCAGCCTTTCAACCGTTCACGAGCCGGAAAAATGGATCTTCACTCGATACTCGCCTTCACCTTGGTCGCCGCGATCGCCATCGCCAGCCCCGGGCCGGCGACCTTGATGGCCATCAACAACAGCCTGGCCCACGGCCAGCGCAGCGCCGTGTGGTCGTCCCTCGGCAATGCGAGCGGCCTGTTCTGCCTGTCGGCGGCGGCGATGCTCGGCTTGGGCGCGCTGCTGCTCAGTTCGGAATGGCTGTTCAACGCCGTGAAAATCCTCGGTGCCGGCTACCTGTTCTACCTGGGCGCCAAGCAACTGCTGAACAAGCGCCCGATGCTTGCGGAAGGCATCGAGGAGGGCGCGGAGAAGGTCCGGCCCACACGCCTCAAACTGTACAAATCGGCTTTTTTGACCGCGGTCACCAACCCCAAGGCGACGATGTTCTTCACTGCGCTGTTTCCGCAATTCATCGACCAGAGCGCGGCGCTGCTGCCGCAGTTCTTTATCCTGACGGGCATCTTCATGACGTTGTCGGTGACGTCGTTGAGCCTGTACGCCGCGCTCGCCTCGCGGGCCAAGGGTGTGCTGACCCGGCCCTCGCTGTCGCGTTGGGTGAGCCGGGTGGTGGGCACGACGTTCATTGGCTTTGGTGCGGCGATTCTGACGTTGCGGCGGCAGGGGGCGTAAGACTGCGATAAAGGGGCCGCGAGCGCGGCCCCTCTACGGTCGATCACCTCACCTGCGGCCTTTCGACCCGGCCCAGCAACGACTCCACCAGCGCCTCGCAAATTTCCAGCGAATGGCACGTCGCCCACGCCACCCTGTCGAGCGGCGGGGTGTCGATCATCTCGCAGAGCTGGGCATTGGTTTCGAAGGCTGACCTCAAGGTCGTGGACAGATGCACCAGGGCATCTTCGATATCGACACCTTCGCACACGGCAAACAACGCCTGATGGCTGTCATTGCAGGTGCTGAAACGGGTGTGGGCAGTGGTGAGGCGAGGGGCGGGTGGATCGGGGACGATCTTGATCATTGCGGTTCTCCAAGTTCAGTGGCGCCGCCACGCATACGTGACCAAACGATGGGTGGCGGCTGTACGCAGGTTGGTCAACCGGGGAACTTGGAACCCGGCGCACACTAAGGTGCCCCACGCACAACCGCCATAACACGGAACAGCAGCCATTACTTGCTGCTGAATCGGATGCGGACGCCTGAGCGTTAAGTTCCAGACAGGTGACCAAACCTGATCGCTGATGTGCAGCGACCGGCGAAGCGTAGGCACTGATGCCGTGGGAAACAACCGCTCAGGAGGCGCGGCAGTATGATTCGGAAATTGCCTACGGGAAAGTCGTACATCGAAGGGATTTCGTAGCTTTTTGCGTCATCGTTCAAGCGAGTTCAACCGCCCGGACTGGCCGCCGACCCTGCCAACAAACCACCGTCGATATTCACTTCCGTCCCCGTCATATACGCCGCCTCATCCGACGCCAGCATCAGCGCCACCGCCGCGACTTCTTCGACCGTGCCAAAGCGCTTGAGCGGCGTATCCGCGACCAAGGCGGCCATCCGCGCTTCGCGATCAGGCCCGTCGCCGAGCATGGCTTCCCACATCGGCGTCAGAATTGCCCCCGGATGAATCGAGTTACAGCGAATCCGCCACCCCTGCTGCGCGCAATAGAGCGCCACCGTCTTGGTGTGATTGCGCACCGCCGCCTTGGACGACGCATAAGCTGCCGCCCCCGGAATCCCCACCAGCCCGGAGCGCGAGGAAATATTGATGATCGAGCCCGCGCCGCGCCCCTTCATTGCGCCGATTGCATAGCGACAACCGAGAAAGGTGCCATCGAGATTGACCCGATGCACCGCACGCCAATCCTCCAGACTCGCGTGCTCGGGATCGTGCGCCACCATACCCGTCTCGAAACCCGTGATGCCGGCATTGTTCACCAGCACATCCAGCGTCGGCACCTGCTGCGCCAAGCGAAGCCAGTCGGTTTCGTCGGCCACATCGAGTTTTATGAACTGCGCGCTGATTTCACGGGCGATGGCGGCACCGTTCGCCTCGTCGATATCGGTCACGATGACGTGACCGCCTTCTTCCTGGAAACGGATGGCGATGGCCCGCCCGATGCCCCGTGCGGCGCCGGTGATCAGGCAGGTTTTTCCCTTTAGTCTGTCCATAGTTACTCCGGCTGAGGGTGGTTTTTTTACGTGGCGTATCAGCGCTTGTCGGCCTGAACTACATGTGGCTATGAAGTTGCGAGTCTGGAGAAATTCCTTGGTGGAGAGATTCTAGTAGGCGCTTCTAGTGTTGTAGAACGTATTGCCTAGATCATGTGCAACGGCCCTGATTCTCAATGATCAGGGTTTCTTCTGCTCTGCGATTTTCGACCTCCGCTTTCAAAGCTTTTGCTCTGCCAAGCAGTTTTTCCCATTCGCGCACGATCTCTATATATTCAACCTGCTCTGATGGTGTTAACGCATTTTCTAAGATTGCAGGGCGATAGTTGAACCGATTTATATGCTCTTCGATTTTTGCAATGCGCATAACCGCATAGTCAGGATAGCGAGCGGTTAGAAAATTTTTCCAATCTCGGTTTCCCCTGGAGTCATTGCAGGTCTGGCAAGCAGGAACGGTATTACCGGCGACCAGTTCACCAAATTCGGTGACGGGTATGAGGTGATCGGCAACAATGCCTCGGTTCTCTGCGCTTGCCTCACTGCCACAATAGGAACAGCGCCCGTCGAACTCTTCGAGGATGCTGATCCAGTCGGCTTTGTTCAAGCGGTGTGATGACGCCACGATTTCTCGCAGACCCCGTCGCACGTTGTAATTCATTCTTGAAAAGTGCCTTGTTCCCTTCATGGATACTCGATTTTTGAAGTTTGCGAGAAGTGCGAATTAGTATTTTTTAGCTGATTGACGAACTGATATAAGGTTCTATTTTATTTTAAAAATCCTATTTATCGCAGTTATCGCTTTCTGGCCGTCAGTGTCATAAATATTACTCACTAACGTTTGGTCGGCGAGGCGATGCAAGTGGAAGAAGTTATAAAAAGCCTGGCCGAGCCGTTGCTGCTTGAAGGCGTCTTGGCTCCAAAGAGCCAGAAACTCATCATAGGTGGCGCGTTCGATTTCCAATTTCGGTCCATTTTCCATATCGCCCCCCGCTAGTAATGCTCGAGAGCCGTTGCGCTGAATGCGAGCGCTGATGGGAGATTCACCGTCCCCGCTTCCGCGAAACCACCGCCTCAATATTCTTCCGCCCAATCAACTTCGGCTGCTCCAACTCCCCCAACCACTTGTACATCACCAGACAATCCACCAACCCCAACCGCCCATGCCTATACGCTTTCGGCAATCTCCCCACCACCTCGAATCCAAGCTTCTGCCACAGCGCAACCGCCGCATCATTGGTTGCGACCACGGAATTGAATTGCAGCGCGAGAAACCCCGAGGCGCGGGCCAGTTGTTGGGAGTGTTCGCACATTTGCCGGGCGATGCCGCGGCCGCGGGCGGCTTCGCTGACCATGTAGCCGCAGTTGCCGACATGGTTGCCGGGACCGGCGGCGTTGGCCTTGAGGAAGTAGGCACCGAGCAGTTCGTCGTTTTCTTCGGCAACAAGGGTGTGTTGCGGGACGTCCAGCCAGAGGTGGCGGGCCTGTTCGAGGGTCATGGCCGGGTCGTAGGCGTAGGTCTCCCGGGCGGCGATGATGCTCTGGAAGGTGGGCCAGAAGCGGTCGAAGTCAGCAGCGGTCATCGGGCGGATGTGGAGCATGGTGTTCCTTGGCAGGTGATCGGGCAGTGGGGAGATGCTAGCGTTGGGCCGGGACTCATTCAATCTCAGAGAAGGATACTCATGAATTCCATTGTTCTGCGTCCGGCCCGGGCCGGCGACGGCGCTGCGGTGTTCGCGGTGACGCACCAGTCGATCAGCCGCCTCGGCCGCGAGCGTTATTCCAGTGATCAGTTGCTCGGCTGGATGGGCGAGCGCACGCCAGAGGACTACGAACGCTCGATCGCCAAGGGCGGGATGGTGGTGGCCTGTCTCGCGGATCAGGTCGTCGGCTTTGTCGATGCCGAGCCGGGCGAGGTGACGCGGCTGTTCGTGCTGGAACAGGCGGCGGGTCAGCAGTTGGGCAGCCGGTTGTTGCAGGTCGGGATCGAGAAGGCGCAGGCGCCGGGGGTGGAGCGGGTGAGGGTGGAGTCGACGCTGAATGCCGAGGGCTTTTATCAGCGCCACGGGTTTGTGACGCTCGGCCATGGCGTGTTTTCCCACGGAGTGGGCGGGGCGCCGATCGAGGTGGTGACTATGGAACGGCCTGTCACCGACTGAGCAGTGGCAGGCCGTGAGGGGATTGGCTTATTCGCTGGCCTTGCCCACCGCATCCAGCGCGCGGGCGGAATAGACCAGGGCCGCGCCGGCGTTCATGGCGACGGCGACGCCCAGCGCTTCGGCGATTTCCTCGCGGGTGGCGCCATGCTTGACCGCCTGCTGCGAGTGCACGGCGATGCAGCCGTCGCAGCGGGTGGTGACGGCCACGGCGAGGGAGATCAGTTCGCGGGTCTTGGCGTCGAGGTGGTTGGTCTTGGCCCCGGCGCCGCTGGCGGTCATGTAGCCGCTGACGGTGTCGGGGGAAAGTTGCTTCAGATCACCGATGCCGGCCATCAACTGCTTACGGTAGGCATCCCAGTCCATCATGCTCATCTGCTTCACCTTGTGCGTTGCGACAAATTGAACAGTGAAGCTAGTTTTTTCCAGATTGCCTGGCCGCTGGTCGTTGGTCGCAAGCCGTTAGTGCTTTAGGCCAGTACGTTCACCACCGCCAACAGGCTGACCACGGCCAACACCACCGCAATCGCCATGCGCTGGATCCAGCGGCGCTGGAACGCGGCGTCGCCTCCCGCCAGTTGAATGGCCATTTCGATCTTGCCCGGTGAGGCGAGGATGGAGATCGCCGCCGCGACGTTGTGGGTGGCCATGAACAGCAGCAGGTCGGCGCCCAGCGAGCGGGAAATCTCGGCCTGGGTGGCGGCGAACATGGCGTTGGAGCCGCTGCTCGACCCAGTGACGAAACCGCCCAGTGCGCCGACGTAAGGTGATATCGCCAGGTAGCCCGAGCCGATTTCGGCCAGCAGGCGGGCGAGGTGCGCCGCGGTGCCGGTGACCGCCATGACGATGCCCATGAAGATGAATAGCGCGGTCACCGGCGCCACTTGCAGCCAGGCTTTCCACGCGCGGGTCCAGGGCTCGGCGGACGGACGCCCCGCGCAGAACCACAGTGCGGCGACAAACAGCCAGAGCGCGGGGGAGGCGAGGTAGCGCCATTGCTCCGGCAGGTGGCCGAAACGCATCACCGCGCCCATCACCAGCACGCCGCCCAGCAACAGGCCGTAGGCCTGAAGCGCACGACGGCCGATGGGCAGAAGCGGTTCGCTGTCGGGGCCGCGTCGGCTGCTCCAGAGCAGGTGCAGGCAGATGATCGCAACGCTGCCGAGGGCGCCGGCGGGGGCGGTGCCGAACGCCAGGTTGGACAGCCCGACGACGCTCGCGAAGACCAGGGCCGAGACGCCGGCCAAGGCCAGCGCACGGCCTCGTTCGCCGGGCACGCTGATCAGCCAGGCCGCGACGCCGCCGGTGATGCCGAAGGGGATGATGCTCAGCAGCGCCGAGGCGATGCCCAGTTCATCGAAACCGATGCCGGCCAGGCTGGCGGCGATCATGGTGCCCGGCCCCATCGAACCCCACGGCACCGCGCACAGGCCGAGCAGGCCGATCAACGCCGCCTGGCGCGCCGGCAGGCCCATGAACACCAGCAGCGGAATGCCGATGGTCACGCCGATGCCGAAGCCGGTGACCGATTCTGCGAAGGGTGTGATGCCGTGGACCACCAGCAGCACGGCGGCGACGCCGGTGCCGGCGCGGCCTTTGATCCAGTTGGCCAGCGCCGCCTGCGCGCCGGCATGGCGCAGCACTTCGGACATCAGCAGACCGCCGCCGACGATCAACACGACCTCCGCCACCAGCGGCAGCCACTTGAGACTTGCGTAGCCGATTTCCGTTGCGGGCAGTGGAAACGCCATAATCGCCGCAACGAGCGCGGCGACCACCCCCAGCATCGCGGCATGCAAGGAGCGCATGCCGAAGCCGAGGGCCAGGATGGAGGATAAAACGGGGGAGGCTGCGAGAAAGGCGTTCATTTCGACACTCGACGTTTGCGTATGCGCAATTATTATTTGCGTAACGGTAAAATCGCAAGACTAAAAAAAGGCTCAGGATGAAAGACAACAGCGAACAGGCGGAGCAGGGGCAATTTGGCGCGGCGGTGCGCCAGCGGCGGCTGCAGTTGGGCGTCACCCTGGATCAGTTGGCGCAGAGCAGCGGCGTATCGGCGGCGGCGCTGTCGCGGGTAGAGCGAGGGATGCTGAGCCCGAGCCTGCGCAATGCGCTGGCGATTGCGCGGGGGTTGGGTTGCGATCTGTCGGAGTTGATCGAGCAGGACTATGCCGAAGTCACTCGGGCGGGCGAGAACCTGCGCTTTGTCGATGAGGCGACGGGGATTGTCAGGCTGGCGCTGGCACGGCCGAGTGCGGACCTGGAGTTGCTGTCGTACACCGTGCCGCCAGGGGCGTCATCGGCGCGGTTTGCCCCGCACAGGAGCGGCGGGCGGGAGATTTTCCACATTCTCTCGGGAACGCTGGAAGTGAATGCCGGGGATCAGGTGATCGAGTTGCGGGCCGGGGATACCGCGACGGTGCGGGTGGATTGCGAGCATTGGTTCCGCAATGTCGGGGATGAGGATGTGCGGATTGTTTTGACCATCATGAAGTAGCGGACAGTGCAGGAGCCGTCTGGCCGGCTCCTGCAGTGGCAGATCAGATATAGATAAACACCAACGCAATCGCCGCCACCACCGCCCATTTCTCCGCGTAATACCGCGCGCGGTTGCGTTTTTTCAGGGCCTTGCCGCGTTCGCGGATTTTGTAGATGCGGGTGAACAGGCGGTTGATGCCGCCGGTCTTGTCGCCGGCATCGTTCGGTGCGGCAGCGGCGGCCATGACGTTGGTGCTGAACCAGCGGTTGAACGCGGTAGCCCAGCGGTATTTCAGCGGACGCTCGACGTCGCAGAACAGGATCACCCGGTTGTGCTCGGTCTGGTTGGCGGCGTAGTGGATGTAGGTTTCGTCGAACACTACCGCCTCGCCATCGCGCCAGTGGTAGTTCTTGCCATCGACGCAGATGTAGCAGGCTTCGTCGTTCGGCGTGTCCAGCCCCAGGTGGTAGCGGTACGAACCGGCATACGGGTCGCGGTGGCGTACGAGTTTCGAGCCCGGCGGCAATGTGGCGAACATGGCGGCCTTGACGGTGCCGATGCTCTGCAGCAATTCGGTGGTGCGCGGGCAGAGTTTCATCGCCGACGGGTGACTCTCGCCGTACCACTTCAGGTAAAAGCGCTTCCAGCCGCTCTTGAAGAATGAGTTGAAGCCGACGTCGTCGTAGTTCTTCGAGCTCTTGATCTCGCCACCGTGCAGCAGTTGCAGGGCTTCTTCGCGGATCGCCTGCCAGTTGTCCTGCAACGGCTTGAGCTCCGGGAAGGATTCGGTCGGCAGGTAGGGCTTGGCCGGCAGTTTCGAGAACAGGTAAAGGAAGGCGTTGACCGGCGCGAGGAAGCTGGAGTGGTCACCCAACTGGCGGCTGATCTTGTGCCGTACGCGACCACGGAAGTGGACGTAGGCGATGGAGAGTACAAACAGCAGGACGATAAATACTTTCATGGGCGTTTACTTGTCGATGTGGCGATGCGCCATGGCATGAGCCCGCCAGCATAAACAATCGGCCCTGGGGTTTGTACAAAATGTTGCGGGGAGTGGGGGAGACATTGGTATCAGGCTCACCCTGGCGTATGCCGTGGGGTGAGCCGTTTCAGCAGGCGGTCAGTCGGTGATGGTGATGTACGGGTCCCAGGAATGGGTACCGCCGATTTGTTGCAGTTCCTGGTTCAACAGCACGAACTCAATCGTGTACCAGATTTTGCCCGGCTTCTCGGCGGTCGCTTGCCACTCGGTGTAGGTCACTTTGTTCCCGGCGACCTTGATCGGGTTGATGCCGGCCAGGTAGGCCACCGGCGCGTCATACACGGTGATGAAGGTCGGATCCGAAATGGCCCCGTCGTAGCCCGGTTGGGAGCGACCCTGGGTCACCTTGGTGATCAGTGCAGTGGTGTCGAAGTTGCGCGACAGGGTGGTCGCGCGCCAGCGGATGTTGTCATTGCGCTTGACGTCGAACCACAGCTCGTTGCCGCCATCGAGTTCATTGCCGGTTGCTGCCTTGTCCACCAGATCGTCGCTCACTACCAGCGAAACCGCGCCGGGGACGTCGCTTGGATTGGCAATCAGGTGATCGGCGTTGACCAGCAGAAGTACGTCGACGGTTTGTGTCGTTCCAGACATGGTGGTGCTCCTTGAGGTGTGATGGGCAGTGTGCGACCGCACCCATGGCCGGCTGCCAGGGGTGTCCGTTACCCCGTCCTTGGGTGCGGTAGCGGATTCAAGCGTGGATGATGGCACTTCAATGTCAACTTTCCGGTTTTTGACGCACCCAGTACGCTCTTCAAGGACGGCGCATCCATCTCCTTGAATCCGTTCATTTGTCGATAATGTCGCGCCTCGCTCCAGGCGATTCTCCTGTGCTGCCTATGGGAAATGGCTGACGCTAGCTGTCAGAAACTCCTGGCTGTTTCCGTTGTCTGTCCCCCGCCCGCGCGCGCTCCATCGCGGCTTGTGATCTATCGTTCTGAGATCACCATCGTCGATGCCGAGGGCCATGTGCTGGCCGCGTGGCCACCGTCGCTGCTGCGCGATGGCCAGGCACTGACGTCCAGCGGCGCCGAGCACGCGCTCAACAGCCGCGTGCCGTTGATCAGCGATGCCTACACCTCCAGCGCCGGCAACCTGGTGGTGTTCATTTCCCACCCTGTGTTCGATGCGCAGAAGCGCTACCTGGGTGTTGTCGGCGGCGCCGTGCACCTGCGCGAGAAGGGCATCCTGCACACCCTGATCAGCAACCACTTCACCGTGTCGCTCGGCGTGGCTCGCTGCGCCGGCGGCGGGGATTTCGCCGAGGCGCTGAAGCGGGCTGACGACTTGATGTACCAGGCCAAGCAGGCCGGACGTAACCGGGTGCTCAGCGAGCCGCTGTGAAGCTGACCTCGGCGGTCGGCTCGACGTGGATACGCGGGCCGAAGCTGGTCATGTTGGCGAAGATTGCCAGTCAGGAAACTGGGTAATGGCGACCAGGCGCTAGCCGAAAGGTTTTCAGCGCTCTCAAGATCGAGCGCCGCCCGCGCGGCGCATCGCGACGGTTCGGCGCCCCGACAAGCTCGCTCCTACATTTTTTGCAACGTGCCTATGCCTGTCAGGCCATGGTTGACTGCCTTGGTGGTTCGACTCGATTTTAAGGTTGGGGGGCTTTCAGCCTCCTTGCACTCTCCAGCCATGTACCAAGGCTGACTACGCGAATCCCACAGGCTATGGCGCGTTACAGCAAATGTAGGAGCGAGCTTGTCGGGGCGCCGAACCGTCGCGATGCGCCGCGCGGGCGGCGCTCGATCTTGAGCGCGCTAGAAAATTCCCGACATGCGCCTGGTGGCCATTACTCGGTCTTATGACAAGCGACTTCCAGCCATCACATGACCGAAAGATGTGTAGATACCCATGCTCTCAGGTGCGGGCTGCGCGGGATCGCGCCGGGACACGGTCCAGTCGAAAAAAAACGCAGGTTATCCCGCCCGCCTGGCCCTGTGCCAGCGCCTTCCGGGCCAGCACCTGTTATTTCTGTCAGTAGTCGGAAAATCAATCTCTGGTTAGTTTCGGCGGAGGGCGGCCCAGTTGGCGCCGTTCCTCTACCGAAGGAGAACACCTCATGCCCCGGCGCTCCCGTGTTTCCGCACCTGCTGCTCAGCCCCGGGACCTGTTACAGACGGGACTCGATTCCGCGTTCAGCATTGCTCGCGGGACCGTGGAGCAACTGATGGCGCGGCGACCGGACCTGGCCGGTGACGAGGCGCGCGCGCTGCACCAGCGCGCCAGCACTCTGGCGGTGCTGGCAGCGCGGCACTACCGCGAACAGCGGCTGACCGGCAGCGTCTCCGCCAGTGAGCCCTGGCGAACCGGCCTGCGCGCGCTGGTGGACGGGCCGACCTTTGAAAGCCAGTTCCAGCCCAGTTGGGGGGATAACTGCCTGCCCGGCGCCATCGAAGCGACGACCTCGCCCGTGGCCTACCTCGTGGCGTTGTACCAGTGGGTGACCACGGTCATCGAGCCGATGGCCAATGACCAGGCCATCACCTTGGCGCAGCGCCGCCCGGACCTCGCCGCCTTGATGCTGGACAACCAGGCGTTCGAGCGGGTCGAGCCAACCATCGGCATCGTCAACGGCATCCTCGAGCATGCGGCCCGCAAACACCTGGACGACCATAACCAGAAAGACCGCACGGTGGACGATGCCCTGGCCGAAACGCGCTACCCGTTTACGCTGCCGTTCGAGCGTTACCTGTCGCAGATTCGTGCGGTGCTGCAGCGTGAAGACTATGGCCTGGGTGACCTTATCCGCGAGTTGGACCCGGACTTTCCGTACTTCTGCCAGGGTGGGCTGCATTCGCAGCGTTCCGACGATGCCCTGCAAATGGACATGGCCATGGGGCCGGAACTGCGAGCCTTGTTGCTGGAGAGTCCTTACTTCCCGCGTGGCGCCAGGCGGGCGAGCACGCGCTCGGTGCAGACCCGGACCCACCCGCGCACGCTGCTGCGCGAATCGGTACACGCCGCCCAGAGCGGGTTTTTCATGCGTCATTACGGCGTGGATGCGGCCAAGGATCTGCTGGACCTGAGCGCGTTCAGCCTGCGCACCACCCTTGACCAGGACTCCGTGGCGTCGCTGCTGTCGATCGAACACCATGCGCCGACGGCCTCGCCCAACGTCCCGGGGCTGGCGCCGGCGAGTCCGGCGCGCTTTGGCTCGACCTACATCAACGCCGGCCAGGAACCGGTGATTTCACTGGTCAGCAAGGACGGCAGGCACACGCTGACCGACTGGACCGAGGACCATTTCGACCGCATGCAGCGGGTCATTCGCCTGTCGCGCGGGCTGGGCCTGGCGCTGGGTGAAACCGACCGTCTGCTCGATGCGGCGCTGCTGGCCGAGCATGGCGAAGCGGGGCGCGGCGCGGACATCAGCGAGAACACCCTAAGGGCGTTGGGCCTGTTCTGTCGGCTGCGGCGTGATTTCAAGGTCAGCGCCGAGGACTTCGCCGCCCTGTTGAACGGCCTGGCGCTGTACGCGCTGGGCAGCGAGGTGGCGCAGTTCGACCGGGTGTTCAACGACCCGACGCTGTTCAGCGAACCCTTGCTGCTGGACGACAGTGCCTTTGACATCGCGCCGTCCACCGAGGCGCAGTACCGCAAGGTCCATCACCTGTGCAGCGCCCTGGGGATCAGCTTCGAGACTTACCTGTACGTCGCCCGTTACATTGCCCAGACGCTTGGCGAGCAGCAGTTGCTGGACGGCACGGTGCACCAGCAGTTGCATTGGTCGCCGGCGGTGGTGTCGGCCTTCTACCGCCTGACGCGTTTGCCGGCCTTGCTCGGGCTGAGCAGCATCGAGGCGATCGCGCTGTTGCAACTGATCGGCCAGCGCGGCCATCAATACGTGTCCCGGCTGATCCGGCCTGAACTGGCGGTGCACCAGCACACGCACCTGAGCGATACCCTCAGCGTGATCCAGTCGCTGACCGACACGGTGCAGTGGTGCCGCGACAACGACCTCACGGTCGCGTGGCTGTACCAGCACTTGATGCCGCTGGCGCCGGTCGCCGCGGCCAGCGACCGTGAGCTCGATCTGCTCAAACATATCAACGGACGCATGTTGCCGGCGATCCTCAGCGAGACGACCTTCATCGATGCTGGCGTGCCCATGGAGGCGGGGATCGATCATCCGGTGCCCATCGACTGGTTGCAGCAGCTCGATCACTTCGTCTCGGCGCAGGGACTGGTCCGCGAGTTGCCCGGCTACCGCAACACAGATGCCTATGAAGAGGCCCTCAAGGCGCGGTTGCAGATCATCATCGATAACCTGGAATTGTCCCCGGCACCGGAGCTGCTGGTGCGCCTGTTCCAGTTGGTGATGGGCGCCCGTGCCGCGCAGCAGAGCCTGGTCTGGGAATCACTGGCCAACACCCTGGGCGGCAGCGCCGAACTGAGCCGCGAGTTGCTGGTCTGGACCGGCGGCAACAGCTATCAGTTGCTTCAGGAGGTGTTGCGCCTGTTCGACGGCAGCGACCCGACGCCATTGCCGGTGCCGGTGGGCGACGAGGTCCTGGCGTTGCTGGCGCGCCTGACTCACCGCATGGGCATCGTCGAGCACCTGTCCCTCAGCCCGCTGGCGTTGCGCAGCTACATCGCCCACCCGGAGTGGTTTGATGCGGCGGGCGAGCCCGGCCCAGATGCGGCCGACATCAGCTTTTCCCGGCTGCATGTGCTGGTGCAATACCGTGCGCTGCTGGAGCGGACCCGCCAGGGCGAACAGGCGATTCTCGATTACCTGAAGCTGGTCAACAGCCTGCCGCCGGACCTGAGCGAGCAGGACCTGCTGATGATTCGTGAGGATGCGGCCGGCAAGATCGCGCTGTTCACCGGCTTCGGCATTCGCGATGTGCTGGAGACGATGGCGGAAATCACCGCCACCGGCTTCGTCACCACGGTGCGCCAACTGGACCACCTGGTGCGCGTGCGCCAGGCCTGCCAGACCCTGCAACTGGGCAGCAGCGCGGCCATCGCCTTGAGCCGGCTGCGCAGCAACAGCTCGCGCGAGCACTACCGCAACGCCGCCGAGGGCGCCTTGAGCAGCCTGACCGGTAATCTGCAGGACCAGGCCGCTGTGGACCAGGGCGAACTGGGCCAAAGCGAGGCCTCCTGGATCGTCGTCGACACCCAGCAACTGGTGGCGGGCTCCGGTGAGAAAGCCCTGTGCCTGCTGACCGTGAAGAACTTTCTCGGCCAGCCGATGGCCGACATCACGGTCACCTGGGAAAGCAGCCTGGGCCAGTTGCACGCGCCATCCTCGACCAGTACCGACGAGAACGGCCAGGTCAGCGTCGAACTGCTGGCCGCCGGAGAAATGGGCGTGGCCCAGGTGATTGCGCGCTTCGGCCTGGACCGGCGGATTCTGGCGCCGTTGATTCACATCGACTGCGATGAGGCCTCGCTGCGCTTCAAGGACCCTGTCTGCGAGCCGACCGAGGCGCTGGCCGGCAATCTGCAAACCATCAGCTTTCATCTGCAGTTGCTCGACAAGTACGACAACCCCGGGCGGGACCGGGTGTTGGCGTGGAGCACCGACCTCGGCACGTTCGAGCGCCCGCAGACCCGCACCGACGCCCAGGGTTTCAGCCGTGCGGGACTGCGCAGCCTGTCATCGGGGCTGGCGCTGGTCATCGTCGATTTTGCCAGCAACGGCGAGCGCGAGCGTTTCGAACCGGTCACCTTCCTTGAACAGCCGTACTTCCAGTACGTGCGCTTCAGCGGCCCGGCGGCGACCACCCAGGAAGTGACCGTGACCTGCCGGGTGGTCAACCTCGACGGCAGCCCGGTGGCCGGCGCCTCGGTGGACTGGACCGCGGACCTCGGCGGCTTTGTCGAAGACCCGGCGCACAGCCTGACCGATGCGCAGGGCATTGCCAGTATCACCTTCCTCAGTGCCGTGACCGGTCAGGTGCGGGTGACGGTCAATGCCGAGGTGAAGGACGTGCCGTTGCAGACACTGACCTCCGATGCGGTGACGGTGCACGAACTGCCAAGGCTGTTCTACATGTATCCGGAAGAGCAGGACTTCGTCATTTATCAAAGCAGGCCGGCCCACTTCGAGGTCGGACTGATGCCGGAAGCGGCGGGTTATCCGGTCACCTGGTGGGAAGGCGAGCAATTGCTGGCGACCACCGCCACCGACCGCTATGGCAAGGCCGAGTATCAGCGTCACTTCACCCAGGCCGAGCTGGGTGAGCACACCATCCAGGTGCGTTCGATTCGCGAAGATGACGTGTTCGACTACAAGGTCCGGGTGGTCAACGCGCATGACCAGCTCACGGCCCATATCGCCGATGACAGTGCCGGGCTCTTGCCGGTGGCGGGGGCGGCGGAGACGTTCGTCGTGGACCTTGGTTTTGCCGGCGGCGTGCTGATCCGCGCCGTGCGCAGCGACGGTTCGGGTGACGCCGATTGCCGCCTGACATTCAGCCTCGGCAGCGGCGCCGATCCCTCGCGCCTTGGCCTGCAACTCGACCCGCCGATGGGCAGCCCGGTGGACTGCGATGCCAAAGGGGAAGTGCTGTTGAGCATCGACGCCACGCGAGCCGCCTTCGAGGCCAACAGCGACCCGTACAACAACGAAGTCGTGCTGAACGTGCTGTCGAACCTTGGCGTGACGCTGGTCCTGCGGGTTCGTCTGCGGGAGGTCGTGGACCTGACCCTCGGCACGTTGCGTTTCGCCCTGGACAGCAACGAACTTGCTTCCTACGCAGGGTTGTCCGGCTACCTGCGGCGCTTGAATGGCAACGCCGCGCCGAGTGTTCGTGAGACGGCCAATACCTTGCGCCTGACGGTCCGCGGGGCGACCCATAGCGCCGATAGCGCCTTGCACACCGACAGCGCCGGACGGGTGTGGATTTACTACCCCGTTGTGTTTGGCGGGCCGGGGGCCATGAAGCCCCATTGCACCTTCGAGCCGGTCGATGGCCTGGAGAAACGCCTGCACCTGGTGGCGAACAGCATCGAACCGGAACCGCTCAGCAAGGCCGCCCGGATTACCGTCACGGCAACGCCGTCGGACGCGCTGATCGAACTGGACGGCGACTATCTGCTGGACCACGGCAGCATTCACCGCTTCGTGCTGAATGTCAGCGATGGGTCCGGGGGGATCAGCGGCGTGCGCTTGCTGGGGCCAAGCCTGAGCCTGCGGGGCGCGTTGTACACCAGTGATGGGTTGAGCGATCAGGCGGGCGACATGCTGCTGACGGTCGATACACGCAATGCCGATTGCGTAGCGTCCTCCATGCCACTGGTCTTTGGGGCTGTGGGCGAAACAATCGACGTGCGCGTCTGCGAGTTCGTGGTCATGGAGACGAACCTCCAAATCGACCTTGGAGCCAAAAAGGTCAAGGCGTCGGTGGAGTTCTCCCGACGTGAAGAGCAAGTGTTCGGCTCAACCAATACCTGGTACGGCTTTTTCAGGATAGAGGGCGGCGCACTCAATCCCGTCACGTTCAAGGGCGACCCACGGCGTGTGCAAGGGTCGAGCGTCTGGCTGTCGACACCGGTGCCCGGCAGCCTGGAGATCGGATTGTCATTCCCCACGAGTCAACGCCTGTACCTGCTGGGTCCGACCGAATTCCCCATCACTGACGATCTGCCTTCGGGAGATGCATCATGACCCCTCTGTTCGGCACCCTCGCACAGGACCATCGCGATGCCCTGGTCGCCTATTACCTCGGCCAGATCGTGCCCCAACACACGGTGCCAGCCGGGCAGGGGCTGGTCACCGAGCAGGACCTCTACGAATTCCTGCTGATCGACAACCAGGTCAGCGCGCAGGTGGACACCAGCCGCGTGGCCATGGGCATGGCCAGTGTCCAGCAGTACCTTCACGCGATCCTCAATGGCATGGAGCCCGGTTACCAGGGCGTGTTCGACAGCAAGGCGCAGCAGGAATGGCGATCGAGCAAAAGCGAGTACGCCGTGTGGGCCGCCAACCAGATGCTCCAGGACTACCCGGAGAACTACATCGATCCGGGCTTGCGCCTCAAGCAGACCCAGGGCTTCCGCGCGTTCGTCAATGACATCAACCAGAGCCGGATTTCCACCGACGCGGTGCAAAAGGCGCTGCAGCATTACCTTGGCAAGTTCGAACACATCAGCAACCTCGACGTGCTCAGCGGCTATATCGACGGCATGGATTTCCGCCACGCCGAGTACTACCTGATTGGTCAGCAGAACGTCGAGCCGCACGCCTACTACTGGCGCAAGGTCAGCGTGCGTTTCGCCGCCGAGGACGCGGCTGCCCGTGCCGACGATTACCTGAGCCCGACGGCCTGGAGCGAGTGGTTGCCGGTCGAGATTCCCAAGGGGCACAGCGTGCTGCACATCCGTCCGCTGGTGATCGAAGGGCGCCTGCACGTGGCCTGGATCGAGCACCGCCTGGAGCAGAAACCGATACCGGCGCGGCGTGCCGACATTCCCGGCCGGTTCGAAGAGGTCTCGCGCTACAGCGTCAACCTGGCGTATCGCACCCTGGACGGCAGTTGGTCCGTACCGATGAGCCTGCCGTTGTTGAGCAGCCAGGATCATGTCGTCGGCGCCGACGCGTTCGCCGCCTTCGTCAGCGAGTCCGATCCGCACGACAAGCGGATCGTCCTGGCCTACGGCGCCGACAATGCGTGGGCCAAGGATTTCGAGGTCATTGTGCTGAACATGCGCTTTGGCACGGTGTTGCACGAAGTTGTGGGCGGCTTGCCAACGGATGGCAGCTACCTGGACAAGATCGTCAATGCCCTCGGGCATTTCTCAAGCGACTCGCACGAGTTCCAGCACCCGCTGGCGACAGACCGCGCCGCCCACACATCGGTACACCGGGACCCCGACGGCGAGCACAACGAACCAGGGCCGCACAACGCCAAACTGTCGTTGTGGGCAGGGTTTGGGCAGGCCACCGACGGCAGCTATCTGCTGTTGTGCCAGGGGATTTGCGACCTGCTGCTGATGGGCTGGGATGGTGAGTACTGGCAACTGCGGCGCGGCGTTCTGCGGATCACCTATCACCCCAGCCAAGGCGCGGAGCAGACGCTGGAGCAAGAGGTGCTGCTGAACGGGGGCGCCCAGATGAGGTTGATGCAGATCCCGCTGGGCCGGGATTTCGACGCCATTCCTCCGGTCCTGGCCCTGAGTTTCAGCCTGGGCCCGGATGATCTTCATGGCGTCGTCCAGTTCGCCGTGGAGGTGGGCGCGTTGGCGACAGAACGCCCGAGCATCGTTGTGCAGCCCGACGGCAGTCAATTTCTCGACCTGGCCGCGCTCGACCTGCAAGGCTTGCGCTACGTTCGCCTGAACACGCTGTTTGCCAAGGATCTGGTGGCCCGCGCCATGGTCTCGGTCGATGCGCTGCTGAGCTGGGATACCCAGCACATCGAAGAACCGCCGTTGCCCGGCAGCTCGGCCAGCCAGCTCATGGATTTCCATGGCGCCAACGGGCGCTATTTCTGGGAGCTGTTCTTCCACATCCCGCATGCGGTGGCGTGGCGCCTGCACCACGAATTCGACTACCTCGCCGCCGAGCAGTGGCTGAACTACCTGTTCAACCCGCAGGCCCGCATCAAGCCGACCCATCCGCCAAGCCCGTTCTACTGGTCGGTGCGACCGCTGGAAGAGGAAGGCCGGGGCGAGTACGAAGTGGACGGCATCACCGACCCGGATGCCATCTGCTATTCGCAACCGGTGCACTACCGCAAGGCGATCTTCGCCTTCTACGTGCGCAACCTGCTGGCCTACGGTGACCTGCTGTACCGGCGCCTGACCCGCGATGCGCTGACCGAGGCGCAACTGATGTACACCCGCGCCCTCAACCTCCTCGGGCCCAAACCCGACAACCGCACGGTGGGGCGCTGGGAACCGGTGAACCTGGAACAGGGCGCCGAGCCCGACAGCGCGCTGCTCGCCGGCATTGACGCGACACTGCCGCAGGCGCTGTCGCTGCACCTGCCGGTCAGCAGCGGGCCGTGGTTGGAGCTGCTCGATTCCCCGCGTTTTCGCCTGCCGGTCAATACCGAACTGCTTGAACTCTGGGACCAACTGGCCACCCGCCTGAACAACCTGCGCAACAACCGCACGCTCGACGGCAAGCCGCTGATGGTGCCGTTGTACGCCCCGGCGCTTGACCCCAAAGACCTGCTGCGCGCGCAAAACAGCGGCAGTGGCCTGGTGCAGCGCAGCGTCGGCAGCCTGGCGCCGATTCCGCCGTTCCGCTTTCGGGCGCTGTTGCCGCGCCTGCAAAATGCCGTGGAAACCCTCGGCCGGTTTGGCGAACAGGTCCGCCTGTACCGCGAAATGAAGGACCGCGCCCTCCAGGAAGAACTGCAGCAGTCCCATGTGCTGGAGCTCTCGCAGTTCTCGATCCAGTTGCAGGGCGCGGCGCTGGAGCACGCCGAAGCCGGGTTGTTGGCGCTGGAGGCGAGCCGGCGCGTGATCGACAAACGCCTCGGGCATTTCCAGGCCCTGGCGGCGGAAAACATCTCCAGCACCGAGCAACACGTCATGGACTCGTACCTGACGTCGACGATTCTCGGCACCAGCGCGCAAGTGATGCAGATCGCCGCTGGCGCGACGCAGATGGGCTCGTTCATCGCCACGGCATTCGGTGGCGGTCACATTCGCGTCGGGGCGGCGGTGCTGGCGGCGTCCGAGGGCCTCGACATGGTCGCGGCCATCACCAGGACCGCCGCCGACCGGCTCGGGGTCACCGAGCAGTACCGTCGGCGCCTGGAGGAGTGGACCCTGCAGCGTGACCTGGCAGAGGCCGAGTTGGGAGCCATCGATGAGCAGATCGCCGGCCAGCGCACCGCCATCGAGATGGCGCGTATCCAGTTGGCGCAGGTGCGCAAGGGCGAGCAGCAGTCCCAGGACTATTACCGCTTCCTCAAAACCCGCAGCACCAACGCCGACCTGTATCAGTGGCTGCTCGGGCAGATGTCGACCTTCTACTTCCAGGCCTACGACGCAGTGGTTGCCCTGTGCCTGAACGGCGAAGCGTGCTGGCAGTACGAGATGGGCGACTACCAGACCCGCTTCATCCAGCCCAATGTCTGGTTCGACAATTACTACGGGCTGACGGCCGGCGATGCCTTGCGCCTGCAACTGCTGCGCATGGAATCGGCTTATCTCAAGCGTTTCGAACGGCGCCAGGAGTTGGTCAGGACCTTCTCGCTCAAGGCCCTCTTTGACAGCCAGTCCTACCCCGAGACGTCCTGGGCGGCGGTACTCGAAGAGCTGGCCGAGGGCGAAAGCGGCAGCCTCGGTTTCGAGCTGTTCGCCCGGTTGTTCGACGACGACTACCCCGGCCATTTCCTGCGCCAGCTGGTCAGCGTCTCGGTGACCCTGCCGGGGCTCGTGGGTCCCTACCAGGACGTGCGTGCCGTGCTGACCCAGATTTCCAGCCGCACCGTGCTCAAGGCCGATCCACGGGCGATGAACCATCTCTATGGCAAACCCGACAGCGACACCCGCCATATCCTCTACAACCCGCGGGCCAGTCAGAGCATCTGCCTGTCCCGCGGGCTGGACGACCACGGCGTGTTCCAGCTCGATTTCAATGACGAACGCTACCTGCCGTTCGAAGGCACCGGTGCGTTGTCGCGCTGGGAACTGCGCTTTCCGCACCATGGCTCGGCGCAGCAACAGGTGCTGTTGCAGAGCCTGACCGACGTTATCGTGCAGGTCCGCTATACGGCGCTGGACGGTGGGCCGGACTTTGCAGCGCATGTGGAGGGGTTGCTGGGTGGTTGAGGGGGCCGGGAGATGCATGCCGGGATTTTTTCAGCGCTCTCAAGATCGAGCGCCGCCCGCGCATCGCGAGCAAGCTCGCTCCTACATTGGTTGCAACGTGCCATGGCCTGTCAGAAGGGTGTTGCCCGCCTTTGGCGATTGGCGATGAACCGCAGGGAGGCTGTCGTACAAACAAGGCAGTCAACCATGGCCTGACAGACATAGATACGTTGCAACCAATGTAGGAGCGAGCTTGCTCGCGATGCGCCGCGCGGGCGGCGCTCGATCTTGAGAACGGCAGAAAACTCTCGGCATGCGTCTGGTCGCCGCTACCCGGTCTACTGACTGGCGCCTCATGCCCACACCGGCCCCGGCGCTTTCAAAAGCGCCGCAACAGCGGCCCGATGCGTGGATTCGCGCTGTGCTTGCCCGCAAGTTGCAGTGACTGAACGACAGCCTCGAATTGCGAAGCCGGCACCAGGGCTGTATCGAACTGTTGGCCGTCCAGCCGGTAATAAATGCTTTGTGCTTCACTCAGCGAAGCTGTTTGAGACCATACCGAGCGGTTGTTGACCCCCTCCATGAGATTGTTCGCCAGCCAGTTCTGGCTTAACGCAGGCATCGTCGAATAATGTTGCGCGCGCAGTTCAGCGACGCGTTCGGTACTGATGGCAAAGCCCGGGTCACCGGGCATTCGCGGTGTGAAGTCCAGCGTTGGCTGGTCGATGCTGTTCTGTCCCCATGACAGCGGGTGGGGAACCGGAGCAGTCACCCACGGATCGACCACTATCGGATCGGTGAGACGCGGATCACCCAGCATCCCGAAGCTGTGATCGTGTGTTTGCGCAATGGATACCGGCGTTCCGGGCCATTGGGCGGACGAAGCTGCCAAGTGCACGAACACTGCCGCGTGTTCATCGCACAAGCCTGTTGCGGCTGCGAGGCCATGTTCGGCATGAGCCCTCCAGTCGGTTGGCCCGCCTGCCGGATCGATCGCCTGACGCAGCATGCTGCTGTAAATCGCCGAGGTATAGCTGCTGCGCAGGATATCGCCGAGCTGATTGCCGGCGCCTCGGGAAAGATAGCGCTTGGTGCTCCAGATGACGTTGTAGGCAAAATCAACTGCCGGTCCTTCACTCGCTCGTAGAGAAACACCCTGAGAACTACCGCTGTTGATCAGCCCGGCAGGTAGCGAACGCTTTGCCTCTTTACTGAAGGGCTGGACAGCGTAGTTGGCGTTCAGTCCGTGGAGGTCGCGCCAGGTCAGCGGATTATTGCGCACGAACGCAAAGCGGTTCAGCCCGTCCACATCTCCCGCGGGGTCCGGGTTGATCCACCTCGCCAGCCACGGTGCGAAGTAGCGCAAACCATAGTCGTACAACCCGCTGGCATCCCGTTCCTTGCCCGCGTAACGGCGCACCTTGTAACCCGCTTCCACCGCCGAATGCGCCGCCCACCAGGCCGTGCCGCCGAACGGGTAATAGCCTTCGTGGCTGATGATCCGCGCTTGGCCATCCAGTTCCAGGGTGCTGCTGTCGAGAGGGTCGCCGAGGCTGTAGCGCAGTTGTGGGGTGTCAATGCCGTCGGGTTTGCCTTCAAGCCAGTGCAGGCCGCGCACCGCGCAGCGGCCGGCCTGGAGGTTGATCACGCTGAGGCGCTCGCCGTCACGGTTGCGTAATTCCAGTCCGGGGAGATAGCGCACTTCACTGCGCTGCAAGCGGCCGCCAACCAGGCGTGTGGTGACCTTGCGCACCCGCAAGCCATCGCCGCCGTAGCGGTAGTGTTCTTCATCATTCTCGCCATCTTCGCGAGCGACCTGCCGCGTGCTGTGCAACTGGTTGCTGGCGTTCCACTGCAAGGGCTGACCGGGTTGCAGGTGCAACAGGTTGCCGTTGCCGTCGAAGCCGGCGCGGGGATTTTCAGGGGCAACGCCATCGACCCATGGCAACGCGTGATTGCTGTCGTCCGCTACCGCCATATGGCGGTTATAAGCCTGCCAACCGATGTGCTGGAGGCTGAGCAGGTTGCCGCTGGAATCGTATTCATAGTGCTGGCGGTAGTTGAGCAGGCGGCTGGTATCGCCGGGTGCCGGGGTCATTGGTGGCAGTCCGGGGCTGATCGCCGCGCCGGTAGCTTCTCGGCCGGTGGCCTCGATCAGGCGGTACAGCGAGTCGTAGTGAAAGGTGCTGACCGGGTCGACTTTCTGGTTGGAAAAATGGCTGACCGGCTGGCTGAGGTCTTCGATACGCAGCACATTGCCGACCTGGTCGTAGGCGTAAATCAGGTTCTGCAAGGTGCCGCGTTCCGGGCGGCTGGCGCTCAGGCGTTGCAGGCGACCGTCGACGGGGTCGTAGTGGGCGAGGCTGATAACGCCATTGCCAGCGGTCTGGCTTTCGATCTGGCCGAAGGCGTTGTAGCGGACGTCGCCCAGCAGCTCATGCTCACTGCGGTCTTCCAGCCCCAAGGTGATCGAAGCCAATTCGCCGGCGAGGTTGAAGCGCGAGCTGTGGCGGTTACCGAGAGCATCGGTCTGTTCCAGCACCTCGCCCAGTGGGCCGTGGAGAAAGGTGGTGTGGGCGCCGTCGCCGGGCTCCAGCAGGGCATCGCGTTCGCCGGTTGCGGCGGGCCAGTCGGGCAGGTCGAGGTCGGCTAGAAAGAGGCGAATCTCGCCCTGTTCCGCACCGCCCAGGCTGTAGCCGGGAATCAGGCGACTGCCGGCTTCATCGTCGTGGCGCAGCAGGCGGCCGCAGCGGTTGTTGGCAGACGCTTCGGCTCCGCCGTAGCTGAAACGCTCGGCAGCGCGCGCGGGCTGCTCGGCTGTGGTTTCGCGAATCAGTACCGGGCGCAGAAGCGCGTCGTAGTCGGTTTGCCAATGGCTGTCGCGGCTGTCCCAGTTCTCCAGCGACTGCCCGGCATCACCGAACAGCGTCAGGCGCCAGCCGGCGTCGGCGCTTTCCAGCCATAACGGATTACCGGACAGCGATGACAGCAGCGCCTGGCCAGGCGCGACGCTGTCGTCCTGATCCAGCCGCTGGAACAGCCGCGGATCCCATTGCCGTGACCACTGCCCGGCGGCGTCATACCTGCTCAAAGTGACTCGGCGTTCAGCCGTCTGCTGCGGGGTGTCCCGACAGTAAGCCACCTGGCGCAGCGGTCGGCCGAGGCTGTCGCCGACGTTCAGATCAGGCGTGTGCAGGTGGGTTGCGCTACGCATCCGGTCCCCGCATTTCTTCCCACGTGTCGTTTTCGTCCTCGCTGATGCTGTACCAGGGCAGGTGGCGCTGGCGGCGCAGGTAGCCCTTGGCGGTGAGGGTGCGCAGCACCCGGCCCAGCGGGTCGTAGAACTGCTGGTCGTTGTAGCCGAACAGGCGGAACGAGGCATCGTTGATGTAGCGCCAGCGATTGGCGAAATACGGCCGATAGACCCGCACCGCCAGCCCCTTGTTGTTGTATTCGACACGCTCGCTGACCCGCCAGCGCTCGGGGCTGTCCACCAGCACCGGCTGACCGTCCTCGATCAGCAGTTCGCCCTGTTCATCCACGGCGTAGGCCATGCCCGGTTCGACCTGCTGTTTGCCCTGCAACTCCCGGCCAAAGCCGTCGCTGCAACTCAGGCTGATGCGCACCTGCACTTCGGGATCGCCGGGGTAACGGTCGGCCAGCAACACCGCGCTGTGCACCGGCTGGCGCAGTTCGGCCGGTTGCATCCAACTGAAGGCGTTGTAGTAACAGGCGCTGGCGGCCTGTTGCAGGGCGCGGGCGGGGTCGGCGAGGGCGTCGGCGAGGCTGTCGCTGTCGCGCTGGTAATCGCTGAGCGGGGCGAACCCCACTGGCTGACCGGCCTCGGTGCCGTGGAAGCTGCTCGCCAGCACGTGCCCGAAGCCGTCATACAGGGCTTCCTGGTGGTTCTGGTTGGGGTCGGTGATGTGCACCGGTTGCAGGCAGTGATAGTCGAACCGGGCGTGGGTCCGGCAGCCATCGGCCAGGGTGATGTCGCTGATCAGGCAGTGATAGGGGTCGTGCCCGACCTGGGTCAGGCCGTGGCTGTGGGTTTCGCGAAATTCCACGGTGCGATGGAAGGCGCTGGCCGGGCCGAAGTGGGTGAAGCCCTGGCGCACGGACCAGAGTTCCATCTCCGGCTGCGCCGGGAGGAAGGCCGGCATGCGTTGGTAGCCCAGGCTCAGCAGCTTCTCGCGCAGTTGTTCGCGGGTCATCACCCGGTCGTAGGCCGCTAGCGCGCTGTCGTTCAGTTCGGCGCTTTCGAGGAAGCCGGGCAGGGCTTCGAAGGTTGCTTCACCGTCCGGCAAGTCGGTGCGAAGCGGGCTGTCGGCGGCCTGGTAGCGTTGCAGGGTTTGCCCGGTCAGGGCGCGTTCGGCCTCCGCGTGCAGCGGGCCGTCGGCACTGGCGAAGTGTTCGTAGCGGCGTTGCCCGGCGGGCAGTTGCGCCCGTGGCAGCACCAGGGCGTTGCCGCGCTGGCGCCAGGGCAGGGCGATGCGCCAGCCCTGCGGATCGGTCAGGTGAATGGCTTCGGCGCGGGTTTCGTGCAGGTAGTGGTTGTACTGGGCCTCGTCGTGCGCGTCGCGCCACCAGGTCTGTTCGTGCTCTGTATCGAACGGCGGCGGATCGCTGACCTGGCGGCGCCGCGCACAGCTGAGGGTGACGCCGTGGGTCAGTTGGCCGAACCGATCGTGGGCGAGGTTGATCTGGTGCTGGCAGCGCGGGTCGTCGGCCTGGCGTTCGTAGTCGTGGCGCACGGTTTCCAGGGTCAGGGGCAGCATCTGCGCATAGGGTTGGTGCGGGCTGGCCGCTGCCAGTTCGCGCACCCGGTAGCGGTGTTGTTCCACCGAGTACGGCACTGTGCTGTCGGCGCCGGGGGCCAGGCCATGACGCTCGCTGCGGATCGGCAGGCCGCTGAGGGCGTGGGCCATGGCGTGCCGTTGCGGTTCGCCTGGGCTGTCGATGAGTTGCTCGTCTTGCGTGTGCGGGTCAAGCCGGCTGAGCAGGTCGGGGCCAAGGGTCGGGGCTTCGGGGTCGTGCCAGGGCGTGTCGAGTGCCGGCGCCGGGTACTCGCCGGTGTGGAACCAGTGCTTGCTCAGCAGCGGCGCAGTGAAGTGTGCGTCGTCGCTGCCCTGGGCGCTCTCGCTGTCGGTTTGCAGCAGCAGGGCGAAACCGCGCAATTCGCGGTCGTGGCGGTCGTAGTAGCCACCGCGGTAGCGCATGCACTGGACCAGGCGGTTGCCGGTGATTTCATCGAGCTGGCTCTGCCGCGTCACCAGGTGCAGGGCGAAGGGCAACTGGCTGACCGGCGACTGGCCGGCCTGGCGCCGCTCCTGTTTTTCGTCCAGCCATTCCTGTGCCGAGCTGCGGTATTCGACGCAGCCGACCGCGCCCATGTGGTTGTCAGTGCGGTGCAGCAGGTAGGGCTTGCGAGTGGTGAAGTCCATGCGCCAGTGGCGTGGGTTGATGTGCGGCACGGTCAACACCAGGCTGGCACAACCGAGACCCTGCAGGTCGGCGGCGCTGACCTGGCACAGGCGGTCGTAGCGCACGCCGTCCGGCCAGGGGTAAAGCACGGGCGCTTCCAGGCCGAAGCCGCTGCGGTTCATGAACACCTGCACGCCATCGCTTTGCAGGTACAGCAGGTCACTGGCGCCGGAGCCGTCCAGGTCGGCGAGGAGCAGACACGAGGCATCGAATTCATCGTGGCCGAACGGCAGATCAGCAAGACGAAAGCCCTTGCCGAAGCGGCCATGACCCAGGTTCGGCCAGCAGCGCACCTCGTCGTGGCGAATGCGCACCAGATGCTGCTGGCCGCTGCCGAGCATATCGCTGAAGGCGACCACCTCGGCGCGGCCATCGCTGATCACCGGCAGGTTGTCGTCGTGGTGTTCGACGTCCACGCCCTGGCCGTAGCCCCGTTCGCGGCGCGACGGATACAGCCGCACGCTGCGTGGGCCGATCAGCGCCAGGTCGGACAAGCCGGCGCCGCTCAGGTCGGCCAGTTGCGCCAGCGGGTGCAGCGCCTCGTCGGGGACGACGGCAAAGGGCACGAAGTTCGACCACTGCCGGTCCGGATCAAGGGTGAAGAAGCCGTTCAGGCCCGGCGCGCTGACGCACCAGTCGAGCCGGCCATCGCCGGTCATGTCCGTCAGGTGCTGGTGCACGGGCCGACTGCGGTCAGCCAGGGGGATGCGCGGCAGGACGGTCCATTCGCCGTAGGTCACCGCATCGGGCTGCTTAGCCTCGGCAAGGCGCAGGGGTTCGCGGTAGTACCAGCCCTGGTCATTGCCGTGCAGCACACCGGGCAAGCCCTCGCCATACAGATCCACCAACTGGTAGAACTGGCCGTCGTTGAGCCCCGGCATGGTCGGGAATTCGCTGAAAGTGCGCTCGGCCTGGCTGTTGAAGGCGCTGTAAGCGAAGCCCAGTGGCGGCAGGCTGCTGCGCCGACCGTCGGCGCCCCAGCCCTGTTGATGCACGGCGGCGAGCAGGGTGTAGGACAGCGTCGTGGTCTGGTAGTCCAGCAGCAGACGGGACACCAGCACCGGGTCCGGGCCCAGTTCGCCTGGGAAGTGATGGAACATCAGCAACTGCCGGCACAGGCGCAGCGTGCCCAGCTCGAAACCGTAGGCGAAGCTGCTGTGGGGATCGCTGCGCACGGGCCAGGGTGTGGATGCGCCGTACTGCGGTTTGTCGTCGATGTCGACCGGGCGTTCGCCGTAGTCCAGCAGCAGGTCGAAGTGCCATTGCTGGCGCTCGATGTCCTCCGGCTGCCACAGGTACAGCCACGGATACGCCTCGGCGTTGCCGTAGCGCACCCGGCCCAGATAGCGCTGGGCGCGGAAGTCACGCGGGGTGTCCGGCGCCAGGCCGGCCAAGTCCTCGATCTTGTACTGGTAAAGGATGTGCTCGCCGTGGGCGTTCAGGCTTTCTTCCAGCAGCCATTCGGCGACCCGTTGCGGATCATCCGGATCGGCATGGCGCGAGGCGGCGGTGCGGCCATACAGGTGCAGGCTGCCGTCGGCGCCATGAACCAGCCAGAAACCTGGGTCGCCGGGGTCCGCGCGCCAGTGTTCGATGCGCTCGAAGGCGCCCTCGATGCGCGGGAAATGACGGATGACCTGATAGCGCTGGTCCAGCGCCAGGCCACGGTAGGTGTCGATTTCGCTGAACAGCGGCGCGCCGTTGCCGTCCAGTTCCGCCAGCCAGGGCTGGCCGTCGGGGCCGATGATCACATCGTCGTCGCTGTAGCGCGGCACGCCTTTGCTGGTGCGCCGGGCAACGCAGCCCAGCGACAGGCTCCAGCCCATGCCGAACACGCCGTTGCTGATGGTACTGCGGTAGTTCAGGGACAGTGTCGGGGCGTAGCCGCGACCTGGCGAGAGCGGCAACGGAATCTCGAAGGCGGCGGCACCGCTGCCGCCGGCACCCCCCCAGCTACCGCCGAGGCTCTGGATTGCGCCACCGCCCTTGGGCAGCGCGGGTGGGGTGATGGCGGGCGTCTGATCCTGCATGTCCTTGCTCCATGTCCGTTGGGCATGGCGTCAAGAGTGCACTGTCAGGCGCTTTCCGTTAACTGACAGAAATAACAGGTGGCGCGGCCCTCATGGTGTGCCGAACAGCGCCGTCCAGTAGATTCCTGCATCGCTTTTCGGGTCGGTGGCATACGCCGCGCCGAGTTCGCGCAGGGCCGGGTTCATCAGGTTGGCGCAGTGGCCGGGGCTGGCCAGCCAGCCGTCGAGCACCTTGCGCGGGCTGTCGAGGCCGGCGGCGATGTTCTCGCTGATGCGCTGGCCGTTGTAGCCGGCCAGCTCGGCGCGGTCGCCGGGAGTGCGGCCGTCGCGGTCGATATGGTCGAAGAAGTTCTGGTTGGCCATGGCCCGGCTGTGACTCTGGGCGACCCCGGCCAGGGTGGTGTTCCAGGCCAGCGGGCGGGTGGCGGCCATCGTCTGGCTGCCGCATTGGCGCGGTTGGGCGCGGGCGCTGTTGATCGCTTCGAGCAGTTGCTGGCCTTCGCTTTGCCAGTCGCCGAGGCGGGCGCTGAGCAGGGGGCGGGCGACGACGATGCGCCATTCGCGGTCAACGCGGCTGACACCGATATCAACGAACTGCGGGTCGAGCACCACTTGGCAGAAGCTTTCGCGGATCGCCTGCATGGCGGCCGCCGCGTCGCGCGGGCCGGACAGGCTGATGGCCTGGACGTTGACCATCGGGTACGTGGCCCGGGCCAGTTGCTGTTGCAAGTCGCCCATGCCGGTGACCGACAGCACCAGGCGCGGATCGCTCGCCAGTGGCGGCAGCTCCAGCGAGCCTTGGCCGGCGCAGTGTTGTGGCTGGTTGCGGAAACCGTTGATCGCATCGATCAGTTGCGTCTCTTCGCTGGCCATGGCCTGGCTGGCGAACACCGGGGCCAGGCAGAACATGGCGATACGCAGGATGGATGAGCTGACGCGCATTTGAATCTCCCTTGATCTGGCGCCACGGGGCGTGCTGGAGGGCCCGGTGTGGCACGTCTTGCGGTAAATCCGGCGGGTCCGCGGTCATGGCCGGCCGGTGGTCCCCGGTCAATTGGGGAATGGTTGCCTGATGGCGTGCATGGTAGCCAGATATGGCGTGCGCGTGTCGTCTTTGTCTGGCGCAAGGCCTTGAGGGTTCCGCAGGTAATCAGTGGGCGGCGCCATTCTTCGGTCGATAGAAGACGAATTTGCCGGTCTGTGCGGTTCTGAGGAAGGTTTTCGACCACGCGGGGGAGGCGTTGCGGGCGTGGAAATAGAGGGCGCCGCGGCTGTTGTCCGGCAGTTGCCGGTTAAGCACCTTGCGGGCGATTTCCTTGGTTTTCAGGTATTGCTCGTCTTCCTTGATCTGGTCGGCGCGGCCGTCGCACCACCAGGAGAACTGGCAGGCATGGCGTTCGGAGCCGTCCTTGACCACCGCGCAGACGGTGTCGGGGAAGCCCTCGTGGCCGACCCGGTTCATCACCACATTGGCCACCGCCTGCATATCGGCGTCGCTGGCGCCCTTGGATTCCCAGTAGATGGTGCGGGCCAGGCACGTCAGGGTGTCGTCGAGGGGCGCGGCGCCTTGCGGGTCCACGGCCTTGGCTTCGGTGGGGGTGATGGTTTCGCTGGGGGCGGGTTTGGCGTCGGTGGCCTGGGTGGCGACCGCGTGTTCCAGGGCTTCGGCTTTTTCCTCGGCCTTGACGGCGATGGCGGGGTCGGCCGCGCTGGCGGTGGTTGTGAGCACAAGCATGATCGACAGGCAGACGGCATTCAGCATGAGGCGCATGATCGAACCCTTCCCGCAACGAGAGCTACCTGATTCGGTAGACATTGGCTGAAGTTCAATCATTCCGAAGTTGCCGCCGGACGGTAGGGGCGAGCTTGCTGGCGAAGGGGCGCGCGAGGTTTTCCGGCCTTTCGCGAGCAAGCTCGCGCCTACAGTACAGGCTCAGACCAGGCGGATCTCGCGAACCTGCACCTGCGCAATCCGCTCCAGCACAAACGCCCGTGCATGCCGGCTCAGTTCATCCAGATGGCGGTCACGCTTTTTCTCCGCCTCGACCATCGCCTTGCGCCCGTGCTGCTTGAGCAGGTAGCTGTGGATCTGCTGCACTTCGACCGTCCGCCACACCGGCGCGACGTCGAGCATCAGCAGCACGCCATCGCCCGGCGCCGCGCCGCTGGCCATCAGCACCTGGGTATCGCGCACGCCCGCCACCGCGAAGCCGAGCGCCTCGAAGCAGGGCACCTTGCCCTGGCCGCAGGCCAGTTCGATACGGTTGTAGCGCTGGCGTAGGTGGTCCAGCAGCGACCGCGCAATCCCGCGCCGGCGCAGATCAGGCCGCACCGCCATCCAGGCCACCGCGCAGGCGCCGGGCTCGCCGTCGATCGGCAGGCACAGGGCAAAGCCGTGCAACTGCTGCGGATCGTCGTCGTCACAGGCCAGCAGCAACTCGACCGGCAGCCGCGAGCCGCCCAGGGCTTCGAGGTACAGGTGCACTTCGAAGCCAAGGCCGTACTGATAGAGGTTGTACAGCGGATTGCTCGGCGGCAGGGCGGTGCTGCTCAGTTGGCTGAAGTCATCCACCACCCACTGCAGCAGTTGGCTTTTCAGCGGTTCTTCGGGCGGGGTCTGGAGCAGGGTGACAACGGGCATCGGGCGGGCAGTTCCGGAAAAAGGGCGGGGCGCCAGTCTACAGCAGCCCCGTCCGGAGTTCCCGCGCTTACATGCGGAAGCGCCCGACCAGCGCCGTCAGTTCCTTGGCCAGCCCCGACAGGGTGTGGCTCGCCGCGTTGGTCTGTTCGGCGCCTTCGGCCGAGCGCGCCGAGAGTTCGCGGATGTTCAGCAGGTTGCGGTCCACTTCGCGGGCGACCTGGGCCTGTTCCTCGGCGGCGCTGGCGATCACCAGGTTGCGCTCGTTGATCTGGCCGATGGCGGCGTAGATACCTTCCAGCACCTGCTCGGACGCCTGGGTGGTGTCGAGCGCGGCGCGGGCCCGTTCGGCGCTGGTGTGCATGGAACTCACCGCGACTTCGGTGCCGCTCTGCACGCTGCCGATCATCTGTTCGATTTCCTGGGTCGATTGCTGGGTGCGGTAGGCGAGGGTGCGCACTTCATCGGCAACCACCGCGAAACCGCGCCCGGCCTCGCCCGCCCGCGCGGCCTCGATGGCGGCGTTGAGCGCCAGCAGATTGGTCTGCTCGGACACCGCGCGGATCACCTCCAGCACCTTGCCGATATCGCGGATCTCGCCGGCCAGCAGTTGCAGGCGCTCGCTGCCGGCCTGCACTTCGCCGGCCATGGCCTGGGTGCCGTCGAGGGTTTCGCTGACCTGACGACGGCTCTGTTCGGCAAGGCGGTTGGAGTCGTTGGCGGCCTGTGAAGTGGACACTGCATTGCGCGCGACTTCTTCCACCGCAGTGGTCATTTCGGTCACGGCGGTGGCCGCCTGCTCCAGCTCCTCGTCCTGGCGGCGCAGGCTTTCGGCGCTTTGCTCGGTCACCGCGTTGAGGGCCTGGGCAGCCTCGGCCAGTTGTCCGGCGCAGCCGCTGATACGGCCGAGGGTGTCGCGCTGGCTGTGCTGCATGCGCTGCAGTTCGGCGAACAATTGGCCGATTTCATTGTTGCCCGGCACCTGCACCGGCTCGCTCAGGTCACCGCCGGCGATGCGCTGGAAGTGCCGGCCCGCCTCGCGCAGCGGCCGCAGCACACGCTGCTGGATGAAGCTCCAGCACAGGGCCGCGAGCAACAGGGTCACCGCCAACAGGGCGAGGCTGATGATCTGTGCGAGGTGCAAGCGCCGTTCGGACTCGGCCATGACCTGCTGACCGCGCTCGCTGAGGGCCTTGACCAATTCCTGGCGCAGGTTCTGCAAACGGCCCATGGCGTTGCCGGCATCGACGTTGACCGCGAAGTAATGGTCCAGCGAATTCGCTAGGGTCGCCTCGCGCTGGCCGGCGACGGCCTTGGCGTAGGCGGCGAAGGTGCGTTGCAGGTCGTCGGCCACCGGTTTGAGCGCCGGGTCCTGGACGTTGTCGACGAAGGACGCCACCAGTTTCAGGCTCTCGCCGATCAGTTCTTCGGAGCGCACCAGGCGGGCCTTGGCGCTGTCGGTATGGCCGCCTTGTTGTTCGATGAAGCCCGAGGACACGTTGGCGCTGGCGCGGATAGCCATCAGCAGGGCGTTGTTCAGACGGTCGGACTGGTGCGCGGTGTCGTCCAGTTCGTTGATCTGTGCGTCGCTGCCCACCGCGCCGCGCCAGGCGCTGACGGAGGAAAACAGCAGGGTCAGGCTGAACAGCGAAAGCACCCAGAACATTCCGGTGCGGATTTTCAGGTCGACGAACATGCGGGCAAGGCTCCTGTAGGCAGTTTCAAGGTCCGTCACTTTTTGTACCGGACGGTTCAATGGCTATCGGAGGCGCAGGGTGACGACTTGAGGGGTGCAAGCGGGGTTTGGTTCGATTATCGAACAGAGATTACCGGCTGCCGCTCGGCGCAGGCGCGGCGGTATTCCCCGGGAGTGACGCCATAGGCTTGCTTGAACTGGCGATTGAGGTGGCTCTGGTCGGAGAAACCGAGGTCGAAGGCCACGTTGAACGGCAGGCCGCCGTGACGCAGCAAGGTCCGCGCCCGGCCCAGGCGGCGCTGCTTGAGCCAGGCGTGGGGCGGCAGGCCGGTGGCCTGGCGGAATACCCGGGCGAAATAGAACGGCGACAGGTTCACCGCGGCGGCCAGTTCTTCCAGCGACGGCGGGCAGTCGAGGCGGGCATCCATCAGTTCCCGGGCGCGGATCACCGCCAGCGGCTCGTTGCCCGGCGCGCGGGCATCGCCAACCCGGGCGTGGCGCTGCATCAGCAGCAGCGCCGCCTCGCGCCAGGCCGATTGCTGCTCCAGCGCGCTGGCGCCGCCCTGGGCCGAGCGGTGCAGGCCGATCAGTGCGGCATGCAGTTGCGGGTCGTGCAGCACGCTGCCGGTGAAGGCGGGCGTGCCGCCGTGGCGAATGTCCAGTTCGTCCAGCACCTTGGTCAGGTGCATGACGTCCGGGTAGGAGCCGCGGTAGCTCCAGCCGGCCTCATGGGCGCGGGCGCCGGTGTGCATTTCGTCCGGGTTGATCACCACCACGCTGCCCACCGGCGCCACATGGTCGGCGCCGCGGTGCCAGAAGCACTGCGCGCCAGCCTCGAGGGCGACGATGGAATAGCCTTCGTGCACATGCGGGGCGAAGCGCTGCTGGAAGTAGCGGGCTTGCAGCAGCTCGAGGTTGTCCAGCGCCGCGGCTTGCCAGAAGTGTGTTTGTTCCCGGGATGCAAGGGTCATGAACCGCCCAGCCACCAGCGATAGACGAAGAAGAAGCCCATGCTCAACAGCATGCTGAGCAGGGTGTTGCGCGTCCAGAGTACCAGCCCGATGGCCACCAGCGAACCCAGCAGGTAAGGGTTGAGCGGGTCCAGGTTGAGCTGGTGGTCGGGCAGGAACACGATCGGCCCGCAGATCGCGGTGAGCATGCCGGGTACGGCAAAGCCGAGGAACTGCCGCGCGTTGGAGCTCAGGCGCAGCGGTAGGCGCGGTTCGAGAAAAGCGTAGCGGTTGAGGAAGACGATCAGGCCCATGGCGAGGATCAGCAGGAAAACCATTAGCGTGCACCCCAGAGTTTTTGACAGATGAACCCGGCGCCCATGCCCAGCAGGCCGGCGATCACCAGGGCGGTTTCCCAGTGCCAGTAGCTGAACAGCACCGAACAGAACAGCGACACCGCCACGCACACCACCGTTGGCACGTTGCGCACGCATGGGGCGATCAGCGCGACGAAGGTGGCGGCGATGGAGAAGTCCAGGCCCAGCTTGTCTAGGTGCGGGATGTTCTGGCCGAGGATGATCCCGGCCAGGGTAAACAGGTTCCACGCCAGGTAGAACGTGAAGCCGACGCCCAGCGCGTACCAGCGGTTGAACTGTTCGCGGTCGTACTGGCTGACCAGGGCGAAGAATTCGTCAGTCAGCAGAAAGCCCAGCGCGACACGCCAGCGGCCTGGCAGCCCGGAGATCACCGGGCGCATCGACAGGCCGTAAAGCAGGTGCTGAGAGGTCAGCAGCAAGGTGGTCAGCAGGATCGACGCCAGGTTGGCGCCGCCCTTGAGCATGCCGATCGCCACCAGTTGCGCGGCGCCGGCGAAGACGATCGCCGACAGGCCCTGGCCTTCGAGCGGGGTGAGGTTGGCTTCGATGGCCATGGAGCCGGCCAGCAAACCCCAGGGCGCGACGGCCAGTGACAGGGGCATGCTGGCGATGGCGCCATGCAGGTAAGCAGTGCGGGCGAGGCGGGATCCGGGCATGAGCGACAGCGTGATGATTGATGGCCAGACAGGATGCCAGAGCGCCGTCCGACTGGATTGAACAATCTTGCTCAGCTCAGGCGTGTTCAATTCAGGGAAGGTGATTGACCACCTGCGGGCGCACGGCGCGGCAGCCGTTGATCTCCACCGCCTTCTTCTGATAGCTGGCGCGCTGGTTCGGGTCCAGGCCGGCGAGCAGGCGATAGACCTCGGCCTGGAAGTCGCGCTGACGCCCCCATTGCAGCGCCAGCCCTTGCGGTCGTTCGCTCAGGCACTGCAGGCGCACCGCCGGTTGCGGGAAATAGCCGGCGTACAGCGAGTCGCGGGTCGGCACCTGCTCCAGCGCCTGGCGGTATTCGGCGCTGTTGCGCAGCTCCGGGCACCAGTTGCCCACTTCCAGCGCCGCCGGGGTAAAGCCTTGGGACAGGCTGGAACGCAGCAGCGGGCAGGCTTCGGTGGCAATCTGGCTGACCGGCAGGTGGGTGATGTAATGCAGGGCCAAGCGGTACTCGGCCACCGGGTGATGCAGCAGGGCGGCGCGTTGCAACAGCGCCACCGCCGGTTGCAGGGCCTGGTCCAGCGACTGCACCTTGCGGATCAGTTCCTGATCGTTGGGCGCGGTGTCGGTGGGCAGGGTGTTGCTTTGCGCGTCGGCTTTCTCCAGCAGGGGCAGGGCCTGGCGATACAGCAGGTCGGCGTGAGGATCGATGACGGGATCGCCGGCCACGGCCATGACGGGCAGCAGGCACAATAGGGAGAGCAGGGAGCGATCACAACGCACGTGGTAGATCCTTGTGCCCCGTAGGGTGAGGGCGGGAAAAGGCTGGGGCGTGATTCATGGCGATAGGCACTGTCCGTAGTGGATGAAGCATTTCCTTTGAGGGCGCATTCTAGCGGGAGAGGCAGCGCGCCGAAACCCGTCGCACTGTCGCGCCGATAAGGGGCGCTCCGGGCCGGTGGCTCGGGTAGACTCCGTGCCCTTTGAATGTGGTCGAGGAAGCAGCGGTGCAGGTAGAACAGGGCTTTGTCCTGACCCGTCATTGGCGGGATACGCCGCAAGGCACCCTGGTGGAGTTCTGGCTGGCCACCGAGGCGGGGCCGCGGCGTGTGCGCCTGCCGGCGCAGACCTCGGTGGCCTTCGTTGCGGCGGATCAGCGCGAGCGGCTCGGCGAACTGCTGCGCGGCGAAAAGGACGTGGAACTGCGCCCGCTGGCACTGAGGGATTTCGCCCAGCGCCCGGTCCTCGGCCTGTATTGCCGCCAGCACCGGCAACTGATGCAACTGGAGAAACGCCTGCGCGGCGCCGGCATCGAGTTGCTGGAGGGCGACATCCGCCCGCCCGAGCGCTACCTGATGGAGCGCTTTATCACCGCGCCGGTCGATTTCAGCGGCCAGCCCGACCGCGACGGCGTCTGGCTCGACGCCCAACTGAAACCGGCCAACGACTACCGGCCACGGCTGAAACTGGTGTCGCTGGACATCGAGACCAGCGAGCGCGGCGAGCTGTATTCGATTGCCCTGGAAGGCTGCGGGCAGCGCCAGGTGTACATGCTCGGCCCGGCCAATGGCGACGCCAGCGGCATCGACTTCCAGCTCGAATGGTGCGACAGCCGCGCCGAACTCCTGCAGCGCCTGAACGGCTGGCTGGCCGAGCACGACCCGGACGCGATCATCGGCTGGAACCTGGTGCAGTTCGACCTGCGTGTTTTGCACGAACACAGCAAGCGCCTTAACGTGCCGCTGCTGTTGGGCCGCGACAGCCAGCCCATGGAATGGCGCGAACACGGCAGCCGCACTCACTACTTTGCCAGCGCCGCCGGGCGGTTGATCATCGATGGCATCGAGTCGCTGCGCTCGGCGACCTGGAGCTTCCCCTCGTTCAGCCTGGAAAACGTCGCCCAGACCCTGCTCGGCGAGGGCAAGGCCATCGACACGCCGTACCAACGCATGGACGAGATCAACCGCATGTTCGCCGAGGACCGCCCGGCGCTGGCCCGCTACAACCTCAAGGACTGCGAGCTGGTGACGCGGATCTTCGACAAGACCCGGCTGATGGACTTCCTGCTGGAGCGGTCCACGGTCACGGGTTTGCCGGTGGACCGCAGCGGCGGTTCGGTGGCGGCGTTCTGTCACCTGTACATTCCGCTGATGCACCGCCTGGGCTTTGTCGCACCGAACCTTGGCGGGCGCGAAGGCGAGGCCAGCCCTGGCGGCTTCGTCATGGACTCGCGGCCCGGCCTCTACGAATCGGTGCTGGTGCTGGACTACAAAAGCCTTTACCCATCGATCATCCGCACCTTCCTGATCGACCCGGTGGGCCTGGTGGAGGGCCTGCGCGAACCGGACGACGAACACTCGGTGCCGGGTTTTCGCGAGGCGCGTTTCTCGCGCACGCAGCATTGCCTGCCGGCCATCGTCGAGCGCGTCTGGCAGGGCCGCGAGGCGGCCAAGCGCGACGGCAACGCGCCGTTGTCGCAGGCGCTGAAGATCATCATGAATGCCTTCTACGGCGTGCTCGGCTCCAGCGGCTGCCGCTTCTTCGACCCGCGCCTGGCGTCGTCCATCACCCTGCGCGGGCACGAGATTATGCAGCGCACCCGCAAGCTGATCGAGGCCCGTGGTTATCAGGTGATCTACGGCGACACTGATTCCACCTTCGTCTGGCTCAAGCGCGCCCACGACCAGGACGAAGCCAGCCAGATCGGCCAGGCGCTGGTGCGCGAGGTCAACCAGTGGTGGCGCGACCACCTGCGCGAGCAATACGGCCTGGAAAGCGCCCTGGAATTGCAGTACGAAACCCACTACACCCGCTTTCTGATGCCCACCATCCGTGGCGCCGAGGAGGGCAGCAAGAAGCGCTACGCCGGCGTCGTGCAGCGTGCCGATGGCAGCGAAGAGGTGATCTACAAGGGCTTGGAAACCGTGCGTACCGACTGGTCGCCGCTGGCCCAGCAGTTCCAGCAGGCGTTGTATTTGCGCATCTTCCGTCGCGAGCCGTACCGGGAATTCGTGCGTGAATACGTGCAACGCACCCTGGCCGGCGAACTGGATGACTTGCTGGTGTACCGCAAGCGTCTGCGCCGGCCGCTGGATGACTACCAGCGCAACGTCCCGCCGCATGTCCGCGCGGCGCGGCTGGCTGATGACTTCAACGACAGCCTGGGCCGGCCGCGGCAGTACCAGAATGGTGGCTGGATCAGCTACGTCATCACCACCAGTGGCCCGGAACCGCTGGAGGCGCGGCGCAGTCCGATCGACTACGAGCATTACCTGAGCCGCCAGTTGCAGCCGGTGGCGGACGCGATATTGCCGTTCGTGGGGGATGATTTCAGTGGGTTGATCGATCGGCAGATGGGCTTGTTTCAGGACTGAGAGGTTTTGGGGGCTCATCGTGCTGTAGGAGCGAGCTTGCTCGCGATACACACGCCCATCCGCCGCCATCCCAAATCCATCAGCTATCCTTCTGACACCGGAAGTTACTTTTGTCCCGTCCACCAGGTGATTGCGTTCGTTTAGGCTGCGGCCTTCGGATCTTTCCTACAGGTCTGTAGTCATTTGTTACGAGGAAAAAAGAAGGAGAAACACATGCTTGCCCGGTCACTGACCCTCGCCACTCTGCTCGCCATCGCCGCTCCCCTGGTTGTCGCCGATGACGCCCCTCTGGCCCAGGATCTGGGCAAGGCTCGTCCCCTGGTGGTGATAGCCCCCAGTACCGCCGACCCGGTGTTGCGCGGTATCAACGAAGCGCTCAAGGACCCCGCCGCCCAAGCCGGATTCAAGGAGCGCAATCTGGTGCTCTACAGCGTCGCCGGCATGGTCGGCAAGCGTGACGACAAATTCCTTGAGCAGCAGACCACCATGGCGCTGATCCGCGAGCTGTCCCTGGGCGCGCGCAATGGCACCCAGGTGATTCTGGTGGGCAAGGACGGCCAGAAGCACGAAATCAAGCATGACGGCACGCTCGATCCCCAGGAAATCTTCGCCGCAGTGGATGCCTTGCCGGCCGAGGAAAAAGCCATTACCGCGCCGGAACCGGTGCCGGTCGCCGAGACCAAGGCCGGCAAGCCCGCCAAGGCCGGTGAGCCTGCAAAACCGGCCAAGCCGGCCAAACCCCTGCCACCGCCCAAGCCGCTGGACGACTGAGTTCCAGGCCGCTGGAAAACACGGGCCGACGTCATCGTGACGCCGGCCCGTGTTGGTTTCAGTGCAGGATCTGCGCGAGGAAATCCCGCGCCCGCGGGCTGCGCGGTGCATTGAAGAAGGTTTCCGGCGGGGCGTCCTCGATGATCTGTCCGCCGTCGAGGAACAGCACCCGCTGCGCCACCTGACGGGCAAAGCCCATTTCGTGGGTCACACAGAGCATGGTCATGCCGCTGTCGGCCAGCTTCACCAGCACGTCCAGCACTTCGGCAACCATCTCCGGGTCGAGCGCCGAGGTGGGCTCGTCGAACAGCATGATCTTCGGCTTCATGCACAACGCCCGGGCAATCGCCACGCGCTGCTGCTGACCACCGGAAAGCTGGCCGGGGTATTTCGCCGCCTGGCTGGAGATGCCCACTTTGTCCAGGTAGAACTGCGCCAGCTCCTCGGCCTGGGCGCGACTGAGGCCGCGCACGCTCATCGGCGCCAGGGTGCAGTTGTCGAGCACGCTCATGTGCGGGAACAGGTTGAAGTGCTGGAACACCATGCCGATTTCACTGCGCACTTTCGTGGCCTCGCGGCTGTTACCGGCAAGGTCGGTGTCGTTGACCAGGATCGTGCCGTGCTCGGCGATTTCCAGGCGGTTGATGCAGCGGATCAGGGTCGATTTTCCCGAGCCCGAGGGGCCACAAAGGACGATGCGTTCGCCCTCGTGCACCGTCAGGTCGATACCGCGCAGCACGTGGTAGGGACCGTAGTATTTCTCCAGGCCGCTGATATGCACCGCGACGTTGCGCGAGTCGGTGGTCGCTTGCGGGGCGGCGGCAAGGCTGAGTGAGGCGCTCATTATTGTTGTTCTCCGGCGGGTGGGCGGAACTCAGTTGAAACGCTCGGCGCTGTAGGGCGCGGGGTCGGTAAAAGGCTGTTCGCCGGTCATCATTTCGGCCAGCAGGCGACCGCTGACCGGGCCCAGCGTCAGGCCGTGGTGGGCATGGCCGAAGTTGAACCAGAGGCCGGGATGGCGGCCGGCCGGACCAATCACCGGGCGCATGTCCGGCAGGCACGGGCGGCGGCCTAGCCACGGGGTTTCTTCGATGCGTTCACCGAGGGGGAACAGCTCGCGGGCCACGGCTTCGCAGCGCTGCAACTGGATCTCGTTGGCGGCGTCAGTGCTGGCGGCGAACTCGATGCCGGTGGTCAGGCGGATGCCCTGTTCCATCGGCGCCAGGACGTAGCCGGCCTGGGCGTCGCAGATCGAATGGCTCAGTTGTGCGCCGCCGCGGGCTTTGTAGTGCGCGTGGTAACCGCGCTTGATTTCCAGAGGAATCCGGTAGCCCAGCGGCTTGAACAGCTCGGCAGCTTGCGGGCCGAGGGCGATCACCACTTCGGGCGCGGTGATCGGGCCGCGGCGGCTGTCCACCTGCCACTCGCCGGCGATCTGGCGCAGGCTGCGCGCATCGCCGTGGATGAAGTGGCCGCCACGCTGCACGAACAGCGCCGCGTAGCCACGCACCAGGGCGCTCGGGTTGCTCACGGTCTTCGGGTCGCGCCAATGAATGCCGCCCACCGCACCCTGGGTCAGGTCGGCTTCGCGTTCGTGCAGTTGCCGACGGTCAAGGACTTCGAAGGCCAGGCCGTAGGCTTTCAGTGCTTCGGCTTCGACCTTCGCCGCTTCGAAGGCGGCGTCGTTGCGGTAGACCTCGATCCAGCCATTGGCCTTGACCAGTGACTGCACGCCGGCCGCCTCGATCAGCGCGTCGTGTTCTTCGACGCAACGCTCCACCAGCGGCAGCATCGCCTGGGTCGCCACGGCCAGCGGCGCGGGCGCGGAGTTGCGCCAGTAGCTCAGCAGCCACGGCGCGGCCTTGGGCAGGTAGCGCCAACTGAAGCGCACGTCGGATTGCTGGTTGAGGCCATAGCGCACCAGTTTCGGCAGCGCGCGCGGGAAGGAATAGGGGATCACGCTGGAGCGCTCGATCAGCCCGGCGTTGCCGTGGCTGGTGCCGCTACCCGGTTCGTCGCGGTCGATCAGGACGACCTTGCGGCCGCGCGCCTGCAGGTGCAGGGCGGTGCTGACGCCGACGATTCCGGCGCCCAGAACGATGGTTTGGCAGTGCATGACAAGGATCCTCTACGGCAAGGGTTCAGCGCAGGTGGCGGCCCAGGCGGGCTTCGATATGTTTGAGGCTACGTCGTACGATTTCGACGATCAGCAGGTAGAGCACGGCGGCCCAAAGGTAGATCTGGAAGTCGAAGCTGCGCGAGAAGGCCAGCTTGGTCACGCCCATCAGGTCGTAGATGGTCACCAGCGAGGCAATGGCGCTGGCCTTGATCATCAGAATCAGTTCGTTGCCCAGCGGCCCGATCGCCACCACCAGTGACTGCGGCAGGATCACTTTGAAGAAGGTGGTCGAGCGTTTCAGGCTCAGCGCGCTGGCGGCTTCGTATTGCCCCGGCGCGACGGCCAGCAGGCTGCCGCGGAAGATTTCCGCCTGGTAGGCAGCGGTGTTCAGGGTGAAGGCCAGCAGGGTGCAGAACCAGGCGTCGCGGAAGAACCACCAGAGGCCGACGTCCTGCCAGAAGCCCTTGAACGAACCCAGGCCGTAATACAGCAGGAACAGTTGCGCCAGCAGCGGCGAGCCGCGGAAGAAATACACGTAGGCGGCGCTCAGGCGTTGCAGCGTGAGGCTTTTCGACATCCGCGCCAGGGCCAGGAGCATGCCCAGCAGGGCGCCGAGGGTGAAGGAGATCGCCACCAGTTTGGCGGTCACCAGCAGGCCGTCGATAAAGCGCGGGCCATAGCGCTCCAGCAGCTCGGGATTGAGGAACATTGCCAGCAGTTCGTCGAAGCTCATGGACGGGCGCTCCGCAGGTGGCGGCTGAAGTGGTTCTCGATGAAGTGGAAGACCCGGCCCGACAGCGCCGAGAACAGCAGGTAGCAAAGGCAGGCAACGCCGTAGAACAGCATCGGCTCCTTGGTCACGCTGACGGCCAGATTGGTCTGGCGCATCAGGTCGACCAGGGAGATGGTCGAGACCAGCGAGGTGTCCTTGAGCAGCGACAGCCAGTTGTTCGACAGGCCGGGCAGGGCGATGCGCAGCAGTTGCGGGAACACCACCTTGCCGAACGCGGTGCGTTTGCCCAGGCCGAGGGCGGCGCAGGCTTCGTATTGGCCCTTGGGCACGGTCTTGAACGCGGCCAGCCAGATTTCGCTGGAGAACGCGGCGAACACCAGGCTGAAGGCGACCATGGCGGCGAGGAAGGTATTGATCATCACCTCGCCTTCATAGCCCATGGCGGCCAGTATTTTCTGCGCGGCGATCTGGCAGCCGTAGTAGATGATCAGCAGCGTGAGCAATTCCGGCAGGCCGCGAAACACCGTGGAAAACACCGTGGCGAAGGCCCGTGGCAGGCGTTTTTTCGAACGCGCGGCGAGGGCGATGCCGAGGCCCAGCGGCAGGCCTATGGGCAGGCAGGCGAGGGCCAGCGCCAGGGTCACCAGCGCACCGGCGAGCAACGCCTGACCCCAGCCGCCGCTGGCGAAGGAGAGGAGTGACAAATGTTCGAGCATGGGCGAAGCCTCGGGAAGGGGCAGTCTTGAGGGCCGCTATCGCGAGCAAGCTCGCTCCTACAGGGAGGGGGAGAAAGGTGTAGGAGCGAGCTTGCTCGCGATAAGGCCGTAAGCAGCCCTAAACGGTCACTGGTAGATATCGAAGTCGAAGTACTTGCCCGCGATCTTCTGATACGTCCCGTCCGCCACGATGGCATCCAGCGCCTTGTTCAGCCGCTCGCGCAGGGCTTCGTCTTCCTTGCGCACGGCAATCGATGCGTCGGCGCGGGTGCCGTCGACATCGCCGAGGGTCTTGCAGCAGTCCTTGCCGGCCTTGCCCAGCCATTCCAGCAGCGGGAATTTGTCGGCGATCACACCGTCGAGGCGGCCGGCGGCGAGGTCGGCGTTGGCTTCGTCGAGGGTCGGGTAGAGCTTCACATCGGCACCGGCCTTGCCGTACACGTCTTCGGCATAGATGGCCTGGGTCGAAGAGGCCTGGGCGCCGACGGTGTAGCCCTTGAATTTGGTCTGGGCGTCGGTGATCTCGCTGTCTTTCGGCACGGCTACCGCCAGCGGGGTGCGGTAATAGTGGTTGGTGAAGGCGATCTTCTTGCGCCGTTCCTCGGTGTTGATCATCGACGCCACCACCGCGTCGTACTTACGCGCGATCAGGGCCGGGATGATGCCTTCCCAGTCCTGGGCGACCACGGTGCACTCGACTTTCATCTGCTCGCACAGGGCCTTGGCGATGTCGACGTCGAAGCCGTGCAGGTTGTTGTCCGAATCAACGTAGTTGAAGGGCGGGTAGGCACCTTCCGTGGCGATCTTCAGGGTTTCGGCCTGGGCCGACGTGATGCCGGCCAGCAGCAATGCGCAGGCCCCTGCGAAGCGAAGAACAGGTTTCATGTGACACCTCGATCTGTAGTTGCACTCTCTTGCTATTGTTTTGCCGTTGACGTGTAGCCAACGAACTCGTTGTGTAGAGCGGCAGTTGCGTCCAAGCGTTTTTCAACATCAGGCCCGAGCTTCTTGCAGACCTCGTTGACCATCAGGTGAGCCCACGACAGCATCGTCGCGGTGGACTCCCAGAACAGGTTGAACTGGGTGGGAATGCGGAACACCTCGTCGGCATTCGCATCGGCCCAATCACAGAAGGTGTCGGTAACCAGTGTTACCGGGATGCCCGCCTCGCGTGCCTTGTGACACAGCAGCAAGGCATGGCGGGAATAACGCCGCGCCTCGAACACCACCAGCGCGCAGTGCGCCGGATCGCCCAGCAGAACTTCGCCGAAATGCCCGGCGCTGCCGTCGACCACCTGCACGCCGTCGCGCAGGTATTGCAGCAGGTGGGCCATGCAGTGGGCGATGCCGCGCTCGGTCTGAAAGCCCGCGACGAACACCCGCGGACGCTGCGCCAGGCGCGTGGCGACACGGTCCCACTCGGCGGTGCGGCTGTATTCGTAAACCCGCACCAGCGCGGCGACTTCCAGTTCCAGGCTGCGGCTGCGGTCTTCGCGGTCATCGCTGGAGTGTTGGCGGAATTCTTGCAGCCGATCGCCCACCAGCCAGGGACCGTCACCGAGGTCGTCCTTCAAGTCCTGCTTGAGTGCCTTGAGGTGCTCGTAGCCCAGCGAGCGGCAGAAGCGCCCGACGCTGGATTCGCTGACGCCGATCTTCTCCGCAAGGCTGGCGGAGGTTTCGAACGGCAGGTCGGTGAGGTGGGCGAGCATATAGGTGGCGATCTTGCGACCCGAGGCCGACGCATTGGGCAGGCTGCTTTCCAGGCGTTGCTTGATGGGTTGGCTCACGGGCGATGCTCGATGACGGTTGCGGTGGAAGAGAAAATGAATGTTTTCTGTCATCAAGTCAATATTTGACAGCTAACTGTCAAAAAGAGGAAAGTCCGCTCACTGCCATCCCTGTTGCCCAGTCCAATTCCAATCATCGGAGCTACAGAATGTCCGCACCTGCCACACAGATTCCCTTCAACGAACTGGAAACCCTGCTGCAGCGCATTTTCGTGCGTCACGGCACCAGCGAGGCGGTGGCCCGCGCGCTGGCATTCAACTGCGCCAGCGCCCAGCGCGACGGCGCCCACAGCCATGGCGTGTTCCGTATTCCCGGGTATGTCTCGACCCTGGCCAGCGGCTGGGTCAATGGCCAGGCCGTGCCGAAGGTCGAGGATGTGGCCAGTGGTTACATCAGCGTCGATGCCGGCGGCGGCTTCGCCCAGCCGGCGTTGGCGGCGGCGCGTGACTTGCTGGTGAGCAAGGCGCGCAGTGCTGGCATCGCCGTGCTGGCGATCCATAACTCGCACCACTTCGCCGCCTTGTGGCCGGATGTCGAGCCGTTCGCCGACGAAGGTCTGGTGGCGCTGAGCGTGGTCAACAGCATGACCTGCGTGGTGCCGCAGGGCGCCGAGCGGCCGTTGTTCGGCACCAACCCGATCGCCTTTGCCGCGCCGTGCGCGGGCGGGGCGCCGATTGTCTTCGACATGGCCACCAGCGCCATCGCCCACGGCGATGTGCAGATTGCCGCGCGCAAAGGCGAATTGCTGCCCGAAGGCATGGGCGTCGATCGTCTCGGCCAGCCGACCCGCGACCCCGCGGCGATCCTCGACGGCGGCGCGCTGCTACCGTTCGGCGGACACAAGGGCTCGGCGCTGTCGATGATGGTGGAGCTGCTGGCGGCGGCGCTGACTGGTGGCAATTTCTCCTTCGAATTCGACTGGTCGCAGCACCCCGGCGCCAAGACCCCCTGGACCGGGCAATTGCTGATCGTCATCGACCCGCGCCTGGCCCAGGGCGAGCGCTTCGCCGAGCGCAGCCGCGAACTGGTGCGGCAGATGGAAGCGGTGGGCATCACCCGCCTGCCGGGCGAGCGCCGCTTCCACGAGCGGGAGAAATCAGCGCGTGAAGGCGTGAGCCTGACGCAGGAAGAACTGGAGCAGTTGCAGGCGTTGAGCTGATAGCCGCTCGCGGCGTGCGCTCAGATATTGCCCACGCCGCCGTCCACCAGCAGTTCCGTCCCGACCACGAACGACGACTCATCCGACGCCAGGAACACCGCCGCCTGCGCCAGCTCCCATGGCTTGCCCAGGCGCCCCAGCGGCACCAGTTGGCGGATGCTGTCGCGCAGGGCCTGTTCTTCTTCCGGCGGCAGGCCAAGCTTGCCGAGGGCGGCGGTGTCGGTAGGGCCAGGACTCAGGCCGTTGACCCGGATGCCGCGGCCGATCAATTCACCCGACAGGGTTCGTGCCAGCGACAACAGCCCGGCCTTGCTGGCGGCGTAGGCGCTGCTTTGCGCCAGGCCGATACGGGCGCTGACCGAGCCGCAGAGGATCACCGAAGACGGGTCATGCAGCAGCGGCAGCAGGGCCTGGATCAGGAAGAACGGGCCTTTGAGGTTGGTGTCCTGCTGGCGGTCCCAGGTGGCTTCGTCCCAATCTTGCAGCGGGCGGTGAGTAACGTCGCCGGCGTTAATGAACAGCACGTCCAGACGCGGCCAGTGTTGTGCGAGGGTGTCGGCGACGCGGCGTTGCCCGGCGATATCACCGGCGTCGCTTTCGATCAGCAACACCTCGTCGCCGAGGGCGTCGCCGGCCAGGCGCAGGGCCTCGGCACTGCGTCCGGTGATCGCCACCCTGGCGCCCTGGGCGAGAAACTGCCGCGCGGTTTCCAGGCCGATGCCGCCCGTGCCCCCGGTGATCAGGGTGTATTTGTCTTTGAGTCTGCTCATTGAAATGGCCTTTGCCGAGGGGAGACTGAGGGCCGCTACAGCGGCCCGGATCGCTTAAACCGAATCAACGCTGGCAAGCGGCCGTGCCCGGTTCACCAGCACGACCAACCCCAGCAACACCAGGCCGCTGGCCGCCGCCAGCAGCACCATGGTGTCCTGGTAGCCGGAAACGAAAGCGCTGCCGTTGTGCTGGAACAACGCCGCCGTAATCGCCAGGCCCAAGGCGCCGGCGAGGTTGTGGAAGGTCCACGACATCCCCATCGCCACCCCGGCATCCTGCGCCGGCACCGAGGCCATCGCCGCCACGGTGGACGGTCCGAGAATGCACGCCCAGCCCGCGCCCATCAGGGCGAAGGCGGCGATCACCAGCGGCCAGGCACTGTCACTGGCGAAGCGCGTTTGCAGCAGCGCCGAGGCTGCCAGCAACACAAATCCGGCCAGCAACACCAGCCGCGTGCCATGGCGATCCGCCCAGCGTCCGGCCCAGGGCGACAGCAGCGCCAGTACCGCGGTGGTGGGCAACAGCAACAGGCCGACGCTGGCGGCATCGAGGCCGCGCACCTCCGCCAGGTACAACGGCATCAGCAAAAACGCCGGGCAGTAGAAAAAGGCCAGCCCGCCTGTTGCCAGGCAGGCACCGGTGAAGGCCGGTCTGGCCAGAAAATCGAAACGCAGCAGCGGCGCCGGCACCCGGCGCTCGGTCCACACCAGCAGCCCCGAGAGCAACAGCGCCAGACCGAACAGCCCCAGCACCGACGGCGACGACCAGCCCCAATTGCCGCCCTGCACCAATAGCAAAACCCACAGCGGCAGGCTCAGGCTGAGCAGCGCCAGGCCGGGCAGGTCGAGGCGCTGGCTGTCGCCTTCGGCGGCGGACTCACGCACATGGCGCCAGCACAGCAACAGGCCGATAGCGATCAGCGGCACATTGAGCAGGAACACCCAGCGCCAGCCCAGGCTTGCCACCAGCAACCCGCCGGCCACCGGCCCGATCGCCAGACCGAGACCGTTGGCGCTGAACAACAGGCCGATGGCACGGCCGCGGCGCGCCTCGTCGAAGGCATTACTGACAATCGCGCTCGACGCGGTGTACAGCACCGCGCAAGACAGCCCTTGCACCACCCGCCAGAACACCAGCGCCGCGAGGCTGTGACTGAGCCCGGCGGCCAGCGAGGCCAGGCCGAACAACAGCATTGCGACGAGCATCAAGCGACGTCGCCCGAACAGATCGGCCAGCCGCCCGGCGCTGACCATGAACGTGGACAGGGCCATGACGAAGGCGGTGATCAACCATTGGGATTGTTGCAGGCCGATGCCCAGTTCCTGGCTCAGGGCGGGCAGGGCGGTGTTGACGATGGTGAAGTCGATGCAGCCGAGGAAACTGGCAATGGCCACCCCGGTGAGGGCCAGCCACGGATTGGGCGAGGGTACGGCGGAGGACATCAGACAATCCTTTGCGACGAAGGGCAGGTGGCGACGATAGGCGGCGGGGGGCGGGGTTGTGAAAGACTTTTCGGGCCTAAGCTTAGGTAGCTACGCATCTCGGGACTGTCCTGAGACCATGAAGTGCCAGTCAGGGAATTGGGTAATGGCGACCAGGTGCTAGCCGACAGGTTTTCAGCGTTCTCAAGATCGAGCGCCGCCCGCGCGGCGCATCGCGGATGAATCCGCTCCTACATTTTTGGCAACGTGCCATGGCCTGTCAGAGAGGTGTTGCCCGCCTGTGCCTTTTGGCGATGAATCGCTGGGAGGCTGTCGTACAAACAAGGCAGTCAACCATGGCCTGGCAGACATAGGCACGTTACAACCAATGTAGGAGCGAGCTTGTCGGGGCGCCGAACCGTCGCGATGCGCCGCGCGGGCGGCGCTCGATCTTGAGAGCGCTGAAAAACTTCAGGCATGCGCCTGGTAGCCATTACTCGGTCTTTTGACGGAGAGCCCGAACCTCACAACCCCGCCACCTGCAACTCCCGCCCCCGCAACGGCAATAACTGCCCCGGCATATCCTCCAGCAACCGCCGCGTGTAATCGCTCGCCGGCCGTTCGAACACCTGCTCGGTCGGCCCGTGATCCACCAGCCGGCCCTGGCTCATCACCAGCACCTGATCGCTGATGCCGCGCACGGTGGCGAGGTCGTGGGAGATGAACAGGTAGGTCAGACCCAGGTCCCGTTGCAGGTTTTGCAGCAGGTCCAGCACTTGCGCCTGGACCGGCGCATCCAGCGCCGACAGCGGTTCATCCAGCACCAGCAATTCCGGCTCCGCGGCCAGGGCGCGGGCGATGGCAACGCGCTGGCGCTGGCCACCGGAAAGCTGGCCAGGACGACGGTGCAGCAGGTTACCCGGCAGGCCGACCCGCTCCAGCAGTTCCAGCACGCGCTCGCGGTCATCGCGGCGCTGGCCGATGGCGAAGGCGCGCAACGGTTCGCTGATGATGTCCAGCAGGTCGTGCCGTGGGTCGAGGGCGGCCCACGGGTTCTGGTAGACCAGTTGCACCCGTCGCCGATAGCCGTGCAGTTGCCTGCGCCCGGCGCTGAGGATTTCCTCGCCGTCGAAGCACACGCTGCCGGCGCTGGCTTGTTCCAGGGCTAGGATGATCCGCGCCGTGGTGGATTTGCCCGAGCCGGACTCACCCACCAGGCTGGTGGTGGTGCCCCGTTGCAGGCTGAAGCTGACGTCCTCCACCGCCGCCGGTCCGTGGCGGTTGAAGCGCCGTTGCAGGCTGCTGACCTGCAACAGCGGCTCGCCCGCTGCCACGGCGGGCGCCGAGCGTCGTTGTTGCAATCGCGCCAGGGGCGAGGCCTGGAGCAACTGACGGGTGTAGGGGTGTTCCGGCGCATGCCACAACTGGCTCGGCGTGCCGCTTTCCAGCAGGCGGCCATGGCGCATCACCAGGATGCGGTCGGCGCGGTCGAGCGCCACCGCCAGGTCATGGGTGATCAGCAGCAGGCTGCTGCCGCGCTCGCGCACCAGGTGTTGCAGGCGGTCGAGAATCTGCCGTTGCACGCTGACGTCGAGGGCGCTGGTGGGTTCGTCGGCGATCAGCAGCGGCGGGTCGTTGGCCAGGGCGATGGCGATCAGCACCCGCTGGCACATGCCGCCAGATAATTCATGGGGGTAGCGCTTGAGCAATTGCTCGGGATCTTTCAGGCCGACCTGATGCAGCAGCGCCACACCGCGCAGGCGCGCTTCGGTCCTGGCCACGCCGTGCACGGTCATGGCTTCGACAAGCTGGGCGCCGATGGTCTTGACCGGGTCCAGCGAGGTGCCCGGGTCTTGTGGGACGAAGCCGACCAGACGGCCGCGCCGCTCGCGCCAGTCGTGTTCGTCGAACTGGTCGAGGGCCTGGCCTTGCAGCCATAACTGGCCGGTCTGTTGCACACCGGGCGGCAGCAAGCCGGCCAGCGCGGCGGCAGTGGTGGATTTGCCCGAGCCAGACTCCCCCACCAGGCAGACGATTTCGCCGGCGGCGATTTCCAGGTCCAGTCCTGCCACGGCGGCCTGCGGGCTGCCGGGGTATTCCACGCCGAACTGGCTGATGCGAACCAGTGGTGCGCTCATGAAGCTTCTCCCTGAAGACGTTGCAGGCCGCGGGCCAGTTGCTGGGTGGCGAGCACCACGGTGGCCACCACCAGCCCTGGCAGGGTGGTGTACCACCAGGCCACCACCATGTAGTTGCGCCCTTCGGCGATCAGCAGGCCCCATTCCGGTTGCGGCGGCGGTGCGCCGAAACCGAGGAAGCTCAGCGCCGACACCGCCAGTACGGCGCTGGCGAATTCCAGCGCGGCCAAGGCCAGCAGCGGTCCGGCGGCGTGGGGCAGGACATGCCGCCAGAGGTTGGTCCAGGAGCCGACACCGGCCACCCGCGCCGCTTCGACAAAGGTCCGGCTGCGCCAGCGCAGCACTTCGCCACGGGCCAGGCGAGCGAAGATCGCCACCGACGACAGGCCCACCGCCAGGGCGATTTCCAGGGTGCCGAAGCCGAGTGCGGTGACGATGGCCATCGCCAGCAGCAGCGCCGGGATCGCCATCAGCACTTCGACAATGACCGCCAGCACGCGGTCGGCGACGCCGCCGAACCAGCCGGCGATACCGCCCAGCAGGCTGCCGGCGACCAGCGCGATCAGCACGGCGATGCTGGTGGCTTGCAACGACAGCGCCGCGCCATGCACGGAGCGGGCGTAGAGGTCGCGGCCGAGGTGGTCGGTGCCGAACCAGTGGCGGACGGAAGGGGCTTGCAGGGTCTGGGTCGGGTCGGCCAGCAGCGGGTCGGCGCTGCTGAACAGGCCAGGCCAGAAGGCCCAGCCAAGGACCACCGCGAACAGCGCCAGGCTCAGCGCCACGGACAGTCCGGGCCAGCGCAGCGGGCGGCTGGCGGCGTACGCGGGTTGCAGGATCATGGACGGCTCCCTTGGCGGATGCGCGGGTCGAGCAGCGGGTACAGCAGGTCGGTGGCCAGGTTGGTCAGCACATACAGGGTCGCGGCCAGCAGCACCACGCCCTGGACCACGGCGATGTCCTGGCTGGCGACGGCGGCCTGAGCCAGGCGCCCGACGCCGTCGCGGGAGAACACGGTTTCGGTGACCACCGCGCCGGCCAGCAGGTTGCCGAGCAGGGTGCCGGCCAGGCTCAGCATGGGAATCGACGCGTTGTGCAGGATGTGCCCGCAAAGCAGGCGCCAGGGTCCGACGCCTTTGCTGCGCAGGGCCTGAACGAACGGTTGCTGGCTGACGCTGGCGATCGAGCGACCGAGCACCTGGGCGATCATCGCCGCGCAGGGCAGGGCCAGGGTCACTGCCGGCAGCACCAGGCTGGCAAGGCCGTGGTCGCCCATCGCCGGCAGCCAGTGCAATTTGAAGGAGAACAGTTGCAGCAGCACCAGCCCGACCCAGAAGGTCGGCAGCGAGACGACCACCGCCGGCGCATTGCGCAGCGCGCTCTGCAACGGCCGCCGCCGTACCTGATGCGCCGCCAGCGCCAGGCCGATGCCCAGAGGCACCGCCAGCAACAGCGCGGCGAAGGCCAGCGCCAGCGTTGCCGGCAATGCCGCGGCCAGGGCCTGGGCCACCGGCTTGCCGGTTTGCAGCGAGGTGCCGAGGTCCAGGTGCAGCAACCGCCACAGCGCGCCGCCGTACTGCTGCCAGAGACTGCCGTCGAGGTGATAGCGGGCGCGCAGCTCGGCGACCTTGGCCGGGTCCACCGCGCCCGGCTCGCCGTTCTGCGCCAGGAGGATCGCCACCGGATCACCCGGCAGTGCGTAGAGGATGGCGAACGACAGGGTGAACGCGGCCCACAGCACCAGCGCGGCCTGGGCCACGCGCCAGAGCAGTGCGCGGTGGTTGGTCTGGAAGGTCATCGGTCAGTGGCTCCCCGGTTGTGCCAGCCAGGTGTCGTAGAACTGCAGGCGGGTCGAGGCCTCGTAATGCAGGCCGTGAACGATGTCGCGGAACGCGGTCACCGTGGCCGCTTCCACCAGCGGAATCACATGGCCCTGGTCGAGCAGCTCGGCGCTGGCCTGCTGGATCAGCGCGCCGCGTTTCTGCGGATCGAGGCTGGCCGCCGAGTCCTGCAGCGTCTGGTCCAGCGGCGCCGGGCCGCGGACGTTGACGTTGCGCCCGCTGGAGAGGAACACGGTGCGCAGCACGTCCGGGTCGGCGCGGGTCAGGTTGAAGAACCACAGTTCGTAGTTGAGCGAGGTCTGCAACAGGCTGACCTGGCCGATGGTGGATTTGTTCAGGCGCAGCTCGACGCCGACCTGACGCAGTTGCTGCTGCACCAGTTCCAGCACCGGGGTGGTCGCCTGCCAGTAGTCGAGGGCGAAGCTCAGGCGCTTGCCGTCACGCTGGCGCCAGCCATCGGCGCCCTTGTTCCAGCCGGCGGCATCGAGCAGTTTGCCGGCGCCTTGCGGGTCGTAGGCGAGCTGGGCGCTGAGGTCCTGGTAATACGGCGTGCTGCTGGCCAGCACCGAACTGGCCGGTTTCTGGTAGCGGGAAATCACGCCCTTGAACTGGCTGCGGTCGATGGCTTTGTTCAGTGCCCGGCGCACGTTCACGTCATCCAGCGGCGGGCGGGACTCGTTGGGCGTCAGGCTGAAGACGATGCCGGGGTTGGGCCGGGCGATGGAGGGAATGCCCTGACTGTCCAGCACCGCTTCGTCCTGCACCGGCACGCTGGTGTTCACGTCGATCTGCCCGGACACCAGGCTGCCGAGGCGCACGCCGGATTCCGGCAGGATGTGGAACTCGATGGCGTCCAGCCAGGCGCGGCCCTGGTGTTCGGCCAGGGACGACGGCCAGGCATAGTTGGCGCGGGCCTCGATGCGCACCAGCTTGTTGTGCTCGAAGCTCTTCACCGTGAACGGCCCGGAACCGACCAGCGCACCCTGGCAGCGTTCCTCGGCGCTGCGCGTGAGGGTGGCGGGCGACAGCAGCCCCAGGCTCATGGTCGAGCTGGCCTGAAGGAACTGCGCGTTGGCCTGTTTGAAGTTGATCTGCACGCTGAGCGGCCCGGTCACCTCGACCGACTCCAGCCCGGCCAGGTAAGTCCCGGCCAGTTGCGCCTGGGCGCCGAGGGCGACGATGGCCTCGACGTTGGCCTTGACCGCCGCCGCGTCGAGCACGCTGCCATCGGCGAAGGTCGCGCCCTCGCGCAGGTGGAAGGTGAACTGCCGCGAGTCGTCGCTGACCTCCCAGCGCTCCGCCAGCCAGGGCACGATCTCGGCGGTTTGCGGGTCCTGGTCGGTCAGCGAGTCCACCAGTTGCCGGCCGACATTGAGCGCGGTGTTGTTGCCCGCCTGTTGCGGGTCGATGCAGTTGGGATCGCCGTCGAAGGCCACCCGCAACACGCCGCCCGCCTGGGGCTGCGCTGGGGCGCCGGAGTTGGCCTGCTGCCCGGATGGGTTATCGCAGCCGGCGAGGGCCAGGGCGATTGCCAGGCTTAGTGAAGCCAAGGGTCGAGACATGGGCGCTCCTTAAAAGAACCGGTTGGTGCGATACGGCAAACCGAGGTTTTCCCGCAGCGTGGTGCCGGCGTATTCGCGCTGGAACAGGCCGCGGCGTTGCAGCTCCGGCACCACGCCGTCGACGAAGTCGTCGATGGCCGAGTGCAGGCCGCTGAACATGATGTTGAAGCCATCGGCGGCGCCGGCTTCGTACCAGGCCTGGAGGTCGTCGGCGATGCTTTGCGGGGTGCCGATCAGGATGCGATGCCCGCCGGAGGTGAGCTGGTTGAACAGTTGGCGCACGGTCGGCCGCTCGCGGCGGATCAGGTCGAACACCAGTTTCTGCCGGCTCTGGTGGGTGTTGGTGGTGAAGGATTCCGGCGGCAGCGGCACCACTTCGTCAAACGGCAGTTCGGAGAGGTCGTAGCCGAGGCTGACGAATTTCGAGATGGAACTGAGAAACGCTTTGGGCTCCAGCAGCTCTTGCTGGCGGTCGTATTTGGCCTGGGCTTCGGCGAGGGTCTTGCCCACCACCGGCGAGACGCCGGGGAGGATTTTCAGCTCGTTGGCGCCGCGCCCGAAGCCGGCGGCGGCGAGCTTGGTTTCCTGGTAGAAGGCCTGGCCCTGCTCGATGGTGTGCTGGGCGGTGAAGATCAGTTCGCCGACCCGCGCGGCGAGGCGCTTGCCGGAGGTCGAGGCGCCGGCCTGGGCAACCACCGGATGACCTTGCGGCGAGCGCGAGACGTTGAGCGGGCCGCGCACCTGGAAGTGCTCGCCCTGATAGTCGAGGACATGCAGTTTGTCGATGTCCAGCCAGGTGCCGCTGGCCTTGTCCTGGACGAAGGCGTCGTCGGCCCAGCTATCCCACAGGCCGCTGACCACGTCGTAGAACTCTTCGGCGCGGGCGTAGCGGTCTTCGTGATCGACGTGGTCCTGGCGGTTGAAATTCTCTCCGCCGCCCAGCGAGGTGACCAGGTTCCAGCCGGCGCGACCGCCGCTAAGGTGGTCCAGCGCGGCGTATTTGCGCGCCACGTTGTAGGGCTCGTTGTAGGTGGTGCTGGCGGTGGCGATCAGGCCGATATGGCGGGTGCTGGCGGCCAGCGCCGGGGCCAGGATCAGCGGGTCCCAGCGCACGCTGTTGGGGCCGCGCTGCAAGGCCAGGTCGAGTTTGACGTCGAGGGTGTCGTTGAAGAACAGCGAGTGGAAGCGCCCGGCTTCCAGCTTGCGGGCGATGTACTGGTAATGCTCCAGGCTCTTGAACGTGTCCAGCGGCGCTTCCGGCAGGCGCCAGGCGCTGCCGCTGAGGGTGCCGGGGATAAAGGCGCCGAGGACGAAGGGTGCGTGACTCATGGGGTGTTCCTCCGGGCGCCCGCGCCACTGCGCGAGCGCCGCTTGCGTGGGCTCAGAAGTTGTAGGCGATGCGCGTGTACCAGAAGCCGCCGTAGGGGTCGAACGGCGAGATCGAGCCGAATTTCGCGAAACCATTGACGTCGCCGGCTGGGAAACCGTTGTTGTCGGCGCGCACGTCGAACAGGTTGTTGGCGCCCACGGCGATATCGAAGTTGTCGGTCAGGGCGTAGGCCACTTCCAGGTCGGTCAGCCACTTGGCGCCGTAGGTCACGTCGTAGGTCGGGTTGGCGTCGAGGGCGACGACCTTGTCGTAGCGGGTCAGGCCCGCGTTGACGGTGAAACGGTCGATCTGCCAGTTGGCGCTGAGGATGACCTTGGTCTTGGGGTTGGCCACGGTGAGGTAGCCCTGGGCGACGCGGTCGAACAGTTCCAGGTTGTTGCCCGCGGCCCTGAGCGACGCCGGGGTTTCCTTGATGTCGTCGATCTCGGTCTTGTTGTAGTTGAGCCCGACCCCGTACTTGACCTTGCCGAACTGGCCGTAATCGACGCGGTAGTCGGCCACCAGATCGATGCCGCGGGTGGTGGTGTCGGCGGCGTTGGTGAAGTACTTGATGCGGTAGCCAGGCTTGAAGCCGTTGGCGATCAGTTGCTGGTCGACGCCGTTGCCATAGAGGAAGCCGGTGAGGGCGATGCGGTCGCGGATCTCGATCTGGTAGGCGTCGAGGGTCACGCTGGCCTGGGGCAGCGGTTGCCAGGTCAGGCCGAGGCTGAAGTTGCGCGATTTCTCCGGGCTCAGGTCTTCGGCGCCGAGGGCCTTGGCCAGCGGTGAGTCGACCCGCACGGTCTTGGCTTCGACGAACTGCGCGATGCCGTTGACGGTGGTGTACTGGTTGGCGGTCTGGGCGTACACCGACTGCGACAGCGACGGTGCGCGGAAGCCGTTGCTGATGGTGCCGCGCAGGGCGAAGGTCGGGGTGAAGTCATAGCGCGCGGAGAACTTGCCGCTGCGGGTGTTGCCGCTGCTGTCGTCGTATTTCTCGAAGCGCGCGGCGACGCCCAGCCAGAGTTTCTCGGTGGGGTTCACGCCGAAGTCGACATAGCTGGCGTAGCTGTTGCGGCTGAGCTGGCCGGCATCTTCGGGGGTGAGGGTGATCGCGCCCTGGGCGCCCACCGAGCCGGGCTGCCCGGCCAGCGGACCGCTGGGGTAGATGTAGCCGCCATTGATGTATGAGAGCGGGTCGTCGGACTCGGTCTTGTAGCGCTCGTGACGGTGTTCCAGGCCCCAGGACACTTGCAGTGGCTTGCTCAGGCCGACGTCGAAGGCGCGGGTCAGGTCGAGGTTGTTGGTCCACTGGTCGAAGTAGTTGGTGTAGGTGTCGAAGCGGGTCGGGCTCGACGGGCCGAGGGAGGCGTTGAGGGTTTCGTCGGCGCCGGCCTGGCCCTTGTCGCGGCCGAAGGTGGAGCTCAGGTCCCAGTGCCAGTCGGCGATCTCGCCCTTGCCGCCGGCGGCGGCCTGGTAGTCGGTTTCCTCCAGGGTGTAGAAGGGCGCGGTGCCGTCCGGGTAGATCTCGGGAATGATGTTGGTGGAGTTGGGCCGGCGGTAATTCTGGCCGCCGCGGGCATCACGCTTGCTGAAGGTCGAGAACGAGTACAGGGTCAGGTCGTCGCTGACCGGCAGTTCGGCGTTGTACGACAGGTTGATGGCCTTGATCTTCGGCAGGCCGTTCTTCTGCACTTCGCGGTCGGCGGTGGCGTTGCGCGGGTCGCCGGCGAAGTACAGGTTGCCGGTGGCTTCGCGGGAGCGGGTCGCGGTCTGCACTGATTTGGCGTCCAGCGCGTAGTTGAAGAAGCCGCCGTCGCTGCCCAGGGCCAGGCCCTGGTTGAGGGCCTGGCGCAGGTTGCCGCCGTCGCCGTTCTCGTAGTACTCGCCATATTGGGTGGTGACCGAGCCGCCGTTGTCCTTCTGCTTGAGGATGATGTTGATCACCCCGGCGATGGCGTCGGAGCCGTACTGTGCCGAGGCGCCGTCGCGCAGCACTTCGACGTGATCGATGGCGCTGATCGGGATCAGGTCCAGGTCCACTGGGTTGGTGCCGTAGGCGGCGGTGGAGTCGAGGTTGATCACCGCGCTGTTGTGGCGGCGCTTGCCGTTGACCAGCACCAGCACGTTGGAGCCGTTCAGGCCGCGCAAGCTATAAGGCCGGGCGATGCTGTCGTTGGAGGTGCCGGAGGGCCGCTGCGAGAACGACGGCAGGGTTTTCTGCAGGGCGCCGCGCAGGCTGGACTCGCCGGTCTTTTCCAGTTGCGTGCTGTCGATCACGTCGATCGGTGCCGGGCTGCTGGTGACGGTGCGCACTTCGCTGCCCCGCGAGCCGGTGACGATCACCGTGTCGAGGGCAGTGTCTTTGTCGGCGGCAACCGCCAGCGGGGTGAGCAGGTAGCCGGCGAGCAACGCCGGCGCCATGGACAAATGGGTGAACACAGACTTCATGATTGTTCCTTGGGTTCGATTGGCAGATCAGGCCCTGGATGTGCGATCGAACGGGCTCTCATAGGGTTTTTCACGCATCACGGGCGTGGCCGGGCTCGCGCAAGGTCCGTTGCTTGCGTGGCTGGCGTGCCTGTTGGTCGTCCGGCGCGCGCCGGTGCGTTGTGCTCCGGCAGGTCCCTAGCCGCTGAGCAGGAGGTTGAAGCGCTCATCCCAGAAGCCGCGTACGTCCAGCGACTGGCGGATCAGCCCGCTGTCATGGAACAGGTCGGCGATGCGCTGCTGGGCGAGGATGTCGGCCTCGCTCACCGGCAGCAGCCGGCTGGGGCGCTGGCGCTGGTTGAACTGTTGCAGGTACAGCTCGCGGGAAATCCCGGTGAGTTTTTCGTTGCGTTCGGCCCAGGCCTGGGGGTTGTGCTCGACCCAGTCCCAGGTGGCTTGTTCCCGGCGCAGGAAGTCGCTGATGGCGGCCTGCTTGCCGGGTTGTTGCAAGACCCGCTCGGTGGTGGCGATCAGGTAGTTGCCGCAGTGGTATTGGCTGGCCTGGGCGAGGATCACGCCGTCCATGCCGGTTTGCGCCTGCAGCGCGCCGATACCGCCGGCGACGATGGCGTCGACATGGCCGTTCTGGAACGCCACCAGCGCATCCCGCGCCGGCATGGGCCGGGCCTGGATATCGGCGAGGGTCAGGTGGTTGTCGCGCAGCAGGTTGAGGATCAGGTAATGGGTGTCGGTGGCGCGGACGAAACTCACGCGCTTGCCCTTGAGGTCGGCGATTGACGCGATGCCGCTGTCGCGCTTGACGATCAGGCTGCTGCGGTTCTGCTCGCCCTGGTAACTGGCGATCAACACCAGCGGATTGCCGGCCGCGCTGGCAAACAGCGGCAGCACCGGGCTCATGAAGGCGTAGTCCAGGCTGCTGCTGGCAAAGGCTTCCAGCACCATGCTGCCGCCGGGCACGTCGATCCACTCCAGCGGGTAGGGCGTCGCGGCCTGGCCGGCGTCGGCGAGAAAACTCGCGGCCTGGCCCTTGTAGCGCCAGACCCGCAGCGCTTCGCTGGCATTGGCCAGAACAGGCGCGAGCCCGGCGGCCAGGCCGGCGACGGCACTGTGCTGGAGGAACGCGCGGCGGCTGATGCTGATTGCCATGACGGGCTCCTCAGTCCAGCAGATCAGGTTGCTGCTGGACGATGCGGTCCCACAGCGGCAGGAAATTCAGCCAGCCGAACAGCTCGCGCTGCGCCGGGTTGAAGCTGTCCTCGCTCACTTCGGGAATGCGTGGCTGACCGGCCGAATACGCCAGCAGATGAGCGCGGGCGGTGTCGTCGGCGAGGATGAAACGCCATGCGGCGCTTTCCACGGTCTGGCCGGCGGCCCACAGCCCGTGGTTCTGCCAGACCAGCAGATTGTTGTCGGCGAAGGTCTCGACGAAGGCCTGGGCAACCAGGTCGCGGTCTTGCAGCAAGCCGCCTTCGGCATTGCGCAGGGCGTGGCGGTCGAACAGCACCTGCTCGCCGATAAAGGCCGAGGACTCGGCGGTGATCGGCTGGAACAACTGCCCCAGCGACGACCAGACCCGGCCATGGAAACCGTGCAAATGGGCGATGCCCACCACCTCCGGGCGCGCCCGTTGCAGTTCGTAGTGCAGTTCCAGGGCGCTGGTGTTGAGCAGGCCGTCGCCTTCCACCACCTGGCCTGCGCCGTTGACCCGCAGCAGGTCGCTCGTGCGGATCTGCGAGAAGGGCACACCCAGCGGATTGATCCAGTAATGGTCGGTCTCGATCGGGTCGCGGGCGGTGAAATGCCCGGCCAGGCCCACTTCGAAACCCAGCTCGGCGAACAGCCGGTACGACGCGGCCAGACGCTGCTTGCGGTGCAGGCGTTCGGCGAGCGGGTCGGCATGGACGGGCGGGGCGCTGAGTTGCAGGCGGTGGTTGTGGTTGGGCAGGGTGGTGATGCTGTGGCTCATCGGGCGTACTCGCAGGTGATGGAATCGGGAGCCTCCACCGTGCGAGGGGTCGGGTCTGAGAGGGACTGTAACAAGGGGGCGGGGCGGGGAATAAATACTGTTTTGATCTATTTTTATTATTATTTTTCAGAATAAAAAATTGGATGGATATTTAAGAATTGCATTTTCTTAGGGGCGTTTTTTGGGGTTGCTTCGGGCCTCATCGCTGCATGGGTATCTACACATCTTTCGGTCATGTGGAGGCTGGAGGGCGTTTGTCAAAAGACCGAGTGATGGCCACCAGGCGCATGCCGGAAATTTTCTAGCGCTCTCAAGACCGAGCGCCGCCCGCGCGGCGCATCGCGAGCAAGCTCGCTCCTACATTGGTTGCAACGTGCCATGGTCTGACAGAGAGGTGTTGCCCGCCCTTGGCGCCTGGCGATGAATCGCGGGGAGGCTGTTGAAGTTAACCTTATACCGCTTCGTACAAACAAGGCGTTCAACTATGGCCTGACAGGCATAGGTACGTTGCAACCAATGTAGGAGCGAGCTTGTCGGGGCGCCGAACCGTCGCGATGCGCCGCGCGGGCGGCGCTCGGTCTTCCAGCCACCACATGACCGAAAGGATTATTTGAAAATAAATCCTCAAAGACAGTTGCTCCCACAGGTTCACAGCGAGCCCGCTCTTTGTGGGAACTGGCTTGCCAGCGATGACTGCCTCAAATCAGGCCACTTGCGCAGCCTTCACACTGTGCCGATTCACCGGCACGTCCAGGCCCAGATGATCGCGCAGCGTCCGCCCCTGGTACTCACTGCGGAACAACCCGCGCTCGCGCAGGAGCGGCACCACTTCATCGGTAAACCGGGCAAACGCCGCCGGCGCGCCGACGTGGATGTTGAAGCCGTCCACCGCGCCATCCTTGAACCAGCGCTCGATTTCGTTCGCCACGGTCTGCGCCGAGCCGGCGAAACCGGTGAACGGCCGGGCAAAGCGCAACGCCGTTTGACGCAAGGTCAGGCCCTGTTCCCGCGCCACGCGCTTGATTTTCTCGGCATGCCCGCGGTAGCCGTTGCTGCCCAGTTCGCCGAGGTCAGGGAAGGGCGCATCGAGGTCGTACTGGCTGAAGTCGTGGTAGTTGAACGGCCGGCCCAGTTGCACCAGCGCTTTCTTCAGGTCCAGCTCGCCGGTGCGCTGTAGCAACAGCGCCTGGGCCTCTTCGTCGGTGTCGGCAATGATCGGCGAGATGCCGGGGAAGACCAGCACCTGGTTCGGGTCGCGTCCGGCCTCGGCGGCGCGGCGCTTGATGTCGGCGTAGTACTCGCGGGCATCTTCGAAGTTGTCGACGCCGGCGAAAATCCCTTCGGCGATCCGTGCCGCCAGCCCGCGCCCGGACTCGGACACCCCGGCCTGGAAGATCACTGGCTGGCCCTGCTCCGAGCGGGAGATGTTCAACGGCCCGGTGACCGAGAAGAACTCGCCGCGGTGGTCGAGGCGGTGTTGCTTGGCCGGGTCGAGGAAGCGCTTGTTGGCGCGGTCGCGGGGGAAGGCGTCGTCCTCGTAGGAGTCCCACAGGCCCTGGACCACCGCCACATGTTCGTGGGCGCGGCGATAGCGCTCGCCGTGGTCGATATGCTGCTCGCGGCCGAAGTTGCCGGCGGCGCCTTCAAGTCCGGTGGTGACCACGTTCCAGCCGGCGCGGCCATGGCTGATCTGGTCCAGCGAGGCGAACTGGCGGGCGACGTTGAAAGGCTCGGTGTAGGAGGTGGTCAGGGTCGCCACCAGGCCGATCTTGTCGGTGGCGCCGGCCAGCGCCGAGAGCAGGGTCAGCGGCTCCAGGCGGTTGAGGAAGTGCGGCGCCGAGTCCGGCGTGATGTAGGGGCTGTCGACGATGAACACGAAGTCGAACTTTGCCGCTTCGGCGGCGCGGGCCTGCTGTTTGTACCAGTCGATGTCGATGCTGGCGGTGCCGGGGATCTGTGGGTCCAGCCATTCCTGCGGGTCGGTGCCGACGCCGGTAAGGATGGCGCCGAGGTGCAACTGCCGTGTGCTCATGGTTCAGGTCCTATCGGGTTGAAGGAAGAAGGGCTCAGGCCCAGGCGTGCCGTATCAGCAGGCTGTCGGCATCCAGCGCGGCGTCCACCGCGTCGATGATCGGTTGTGCTTCGCTGCGCACCAGCCAGTCCGGGCTGACCTGGGCGAAGTGCACGCGGTGGTCGCGGCCGATCACCACCACGGTGGGTTGCGGCAATTCCCAGGTGCCGGTGCCGGTGAGGGCGCCAATGCCCGGGCCTTTCGCCAGCGACGCCTGGCGCGAGGCCTCGTCGAAGCTATAGAGAATGCCGAAGCGCTGGCCGAGGGCGTTGTCCTTGTCGCTGGCGACGTGCAGGGTCAAGGCGTGCTTGTCCTTGATTTCCTTCAGGCGCTCCGGCACCTGCGGACTGATCGCCACCAGCGGCACGCCGCGCCGTTTCAGCGCCGGTTGCAGGTTGCGTTCGTAATAAGGGATGGCGATGTTGCACGCCGGGCAACCGGCGAAGCGGAAGAACACCAGCACCGCGGGCCCCTTGCTCACCAGTTGTTCGAGGCTGAGGCTGCCGCCTTCGACCTTGAGCAGGGTGAACGGATCGACGATATCGCCGGCGCTGATGAAACGCTCGGGGTCCGCCTCATCCACCAGGCGTTGGCGCTGGTCGACGTTGACCTTGAGGGCTTCCGGGGTCCAGGTGCGCAGGCGTTCAGCGTGCAGTTCAGCCAGCAAGTGATTGACGGATTCGCTCATGAAAGGCTCCTGTGTTGGTCAGCCGGCAACGGCTTCGCGGCGTGGTTCGAGAAAGGGGTAGTCGATGTAGCCCTGGTCGCCGCCAACATAGAAGCTGGCTTCGTCCGGAGTATTGAGCGGCGCTTCTTGGCGGAAGCGCTCGACCAGGTCGGGGTTGGCGATGAACAGCCGGCCAAAGGCGACGAAATCGGCGCGGCCCTGCTCGACGGCCTGGCGCGCGCTGTCGCGGTCGAAGTCGCCGGCGAGGATCAGCGGGCCGCTGAACAGCTCGCGCAGGGTCGGCGCCAGGCGGCGCGCGGGCGGGGTGGCATCCGGCTCGATCAGGTGCAGGTAGGCGATGCCGCGCTGTTGCAGTTCGCGGCCGACATGGCTGTACAGCGCCAGCGGGTCGCTGTCGCGGATGCCGTCGTATTCGACGTTCGGCGAGATGCGCACGCCCACCCGCTCGGCGCCCAGCTCGGCGATAGCGGCATCGACGATTTCCAGGAGGAAGCGCGTGCGGTTTTCCACGCTGCCGCCGTAGCGGTCGTCGCGCTGGTTGGCGCCGTCACGCAGGAACTGGTCGATCAGGTAACCGTTGGCGGCATGGATTTCCACGCCGTCGAAATCGGCGCGTCCAGCATTGCGCGCGGCGAGGCGGAAGTCTTCGACGCGCTGGGCGATTTCGTCGGTTTCAAGGGCGCGGGGCACCGGGAAAGGCTGCTGTCCGCTGGGCGTCGCGATTTCACCGAGCGCGGCGATGGCCGACGGCGCCACCGGCAGCAGGTTGCCCGGCAGGCGGTGTGGATGCGCCTTGCGCCCGAGGTGGAACAGTTGCTGGAAGATCCGCCCGCCTTCGGCGTGCACGGCGGCGGTCACCGGCTTCCAGGCCTCGACCTGGGCGTCATCATGGATCGCCGAGCCGCCGGGGCGGCTGACGCTTTCGGCGGACACATGGGTGGCCTCGGAAATGATCAGCCCGGCGCTGGCGCGCTGGCGGTAGTAAGTCGCCACCCGCGGCAGCGGCTGGCGGGTCTGTTGGTCGGAGCGGGCCCGGCCCAGCGGGGCCATGACCACGCGATTGGCCAGGGTCAGGTTGCCCAGCGGTGCGTTGCTGAAAAGACTCATGAATGACTCCTGCTCAGGGGGAAACGGGTTCAGTGGGTGGCCAGTTCACGGGCCAGGACAAAGATGCCCTCCATGCGCCAGTGCTGGTTTTCGTAGCGCGGGTTGGTGGCGAACTCGTCCCAGCCGGAATCCCGGCGGTATTGGCCGACCAGGCCGCTGGCGAGCACCTGCGCCGGATCAAGGCTGACCGGCTGCTCGCAATCGGGGTGCACGTAGAGCGCGTCGCTGTGGCAGTACAGCTCGCACATGAAACAGGTCTGGCAGGCCGACTGATCGGCAATGCGCGGCTTGCCGTCGCTGCCCACGGCGAGGACGTTGCTGGGGCACGCCGTCACGCACTGGCTGCAGCCGTTGCAGCGGTCGCTGAAGATCAACTCGATCATGCCGGCACCTCGTTGGCGTGAAGGGTGGCCAGCGCATCGCGGCGCACCCAGGGCGTGTCCAGCCCGGCGCTGCGCAGATGGGCATCGAAACTCGCGAGGCGGGTTGGCGCGTCGCTACGCTGGTGCATGCCGCGGCTTTCCTTGCGCGCCAGGGCGCTCTGGTAGCACCAGCGGGCGCTGGCCAGCAGCGCCGCGGTTTCCCGCCAGTGCAACAACGCGGCGGGATCGTCGACGCTGCGCTGCTCGCGCAGGCGGTCCCAGTGGTTTTCCAGCACGCCGAGGGAGCGCTGCAACTGCGCGCCGCTGCGGAACAGGTTTTTGTCGTAGGGGTGCAGTTCGTTCTGGATGGCGCGGACGGTCTTGCGGTGATCGTCCCCGGCATTGCCAGATTTCAGGAGTCCGGCCTGTGCCACGCTACGTACCACGGTATCTTTCGCCGGCTGGGCCAAGGCATGCCGTGCCGCGCCGGCACCGGCCCATTGGCCGCTGGACAAGGCCCAGGACGAATTCACCGCGCCGCCGCCGGAGATCGCCCCGGTCACCGCTTCGCGACTGGCCGCGTCGCCCGCGGTGAACAGGCCGCGCACGCCGGTCTGGCAGTCCTCATCGACAATTCGCAGGCCGCCGACACCGCGGATGGTGCCTTCGCCGTGCAGCGTCACCTGGAATTTGTCGCGGTACGGATCGATGCCCTGACGATCGAATGGCAGCATCAGGTTCGGCTGCACATACGGCAGGCGCGCGCGGATGTCTTCGGGAATACGGTCCAGCCGGCAGAACACCGGGCCCTGCAACAGCGCACGGGCGAGGGCGTCGTTGAAGCCCGGGCCCTGGGTAATTTCCAGCTCACGGCCGGCCGCGTCGAAATAGCGGCCGAAGCTGTAGACCATCGAACGGGTCATGGTGCTGCCGGCCGGGGCGATGCAGTAGTAGTTGGAAAACTCCATCCCCGACAGCTCGGCGCCGGCCTCGACGCCCATCAGGTAACCGTCGCCGGTGTTGGTGTGGCTGCCCAGCAGCCGCGAAAGAAAACCGCAGCCGCCGGTGGCCAGCACCACCGCCGGCGCGCTGACCTGCCACTCGCGCTTGGCCTGGCGCTGCCAGCCACGCGCGCCGGCCAGCTCGCCGGCATCATTCTTCAACAGCTCCAGCGCCGGACTCTGGTCCAGCACGGTGACGCCGTGCTCCAGCGTCAGTTGGCGCATGGCCCGCATATATTCCGGGCCGCGCAAGGCGCGGTACTGCTTGTTGCCGCGCTCGTCGCGAGGAAAACCGTAAAGGCGGTCCAGTTGCGGCAGCGATTGCCAGGTGGTGTCGAGAATCCGCGCCATCCAGCGCGGATCACCCAGTGCTTCGGCACTGAGGGTACGTTTCTCGATCGCCGCTTCGCGTTGTTCAGGCGGCACCCACCAATGGCCGGGGCCGGCGGTGGCGGTCACACCGCTGGTGCCGCAGTAACCCTTGTCAGCAAGAACCACCTTCGCGCCCTTGCGCGCCGCGGCAACCGCCGCCCAGGTGCCGGCCAGGCCGCCGCCGATCACCAGCACATCGGCGCGCAGGTGGAGCGGGGCGGGGGCGTTGTGAAACAGGGGAATCATGGATGCGCAGGCTCCTGCAGAGGTCGTTGGGGGACGGCCTCCGCCAGGAGTGGGGTCGGGTCTGGTAGAACGATATGCCTGCGTTCGACGCGAGGGAAAGGCTTTTTGGTTCTAAGCTAATTATGTGAGTTTGGTATTTATTGACTAGTTAAAATTACATTTGGTTATTTTGTGCCGGCCATCGCCAGAGGCCGTCGAGCAGCGCGAATGACTGCTGTCTTTTTGCTATCATCGCTCTACAACGAGAGCCTGCGGATATGAAGGCTGCTGACACAAGGATTGAAGGTAATGGCGTTATTCGTACAAAAGCCGGTTTTCTGGAACACCAACAACTACGTGGCCCCCTCTGGCGCCTTTGCCACCAGCGGCTATCCCAAGGAAAACGGCTACGGCCACGAAGAGTGGAACAACTCCCCGCGCTTGCTGCTGCGGCGTGGCGCTGAGCGCTTCCGCGTCTTCCACACCGAAGGTTTTGGCACTGCGCCGCTGATCGACAACGCCGGCCAGACCTTCGTCTTCATGACCGCCGCGCACAACGGCATCCTGCAACTGGTCGGCATCGCCGGCAACGCCGTCGGCCTGTTCGATGAGCGCCTCCAGGCCCAGCGCGAAGAAATCGTCCAGAAGCTGGCCCTGAACGACCTCTGGGAAGAAGCCTGGTCCGTCACCAAAGTACGCAGGATCCACGAGGATGACCGCCACCACTTCCTCAAGAACTGGAAACAGCACCTGCACTGGATCCCCAACTGGGTGTGCCCGGACGATTACTTCTGGTGGTTCGATGAGCCCGTGACCCTCGACCCGAGCGTCGTCGGCGGCAAGCAGAAGAGCTACACCGAGCTGGACCTGGCGCTGGTTGGCCGGATCATGGATGCGATCCCGCAGGAGCAGCGCGGCGACAAATGGGTGCGGCTGATGGACGCCATTCAATGTGCGCCAACTGAACCCGTGGCGGCTTCGGAGCGGGATGAGTTGCTGGAGGGCACCGAGCACGTTACCGAGGTCATGGCCCAGATCCAGGCCCGACGCGGACGCGGGAAATTCCGCCAGGACTTGCTTGAAGTCTGGGGCGGCGCCTGTGCGGTGACGGGGCTGGCCTGTACCGAAGTGTTGCGCGCTTCACATATCAAACCCTGGGCGGAATCGACGGCGAAGGAACGGCTGGATAGCAGCAATGGCCTGCTGTTGGCGGCGAATCTGGATGCGCTGTTCTATCGCGGGTTGATCAGTTTCGATTCACGCGGGCAGATGTTCGTTTCGAAGCGCCTGGGCGAGGAGAGTTGCGCGGCGTTGGGGCTGCCGCGCGGGTTGCGGTTTGTGCCGGACGGGGTGGGGGACTACCTGGATTATCATCGGGAGCAGGTGTTCCAGCACTGACGATGGTTGCGCGCGGGCGCGCACCCTCCATTCCCTTTCGGGAATTTCATTCAATCTTTAGACGGACAAGAAAATGCCATCGAGTCTCGAAGATCAATTTCACGCTGCAATGCTCAACATCTATGAATCTGCAGCTCGGTTGAAGCCTCCCTATCGAGCCACACGGTTTTTACAAATGGTTCAGAGTAGTGGCGGCAAGAACACAGCAGATCAACTGCTGGCCTCTGCAAATCCGTCCCAAGGTTTTACTGAGCTTTTCCTGCGAGGAGAGGACAACCTCAAGTTGAGCGTTGAGTATCTGGTCTTACAGGATCGCTGGCGGAGCCTCTTTACCGAAGAGCAACTGTCGATCGCCCACAAGCGTCTGCGGCAGGTTGGCGTAACGCCGCCCGCGACAGGTGGCACCGACTAATCTCCGGATGGTAGATGGCATGTTGAGAGAGGTTTACGTCCTTGGAAAAACTCTGAAACCTCACTGTCATCGCCACCTGCCAGCATCCCTGCGCCCGCCGCCAAAAGGTTGATGACACAGGTGATTTCCGCCCCTCCCCGCAAACAATTCCTGATCCGTTCGGATGACCTCAGTGCCGATGATTTCGGCGCGCTTTTTACCCGCATGTTCGGCAGTCTCTATGCCCACCTGCCACGCCTCGACCGCAAGGTAGTCATCGCCGGGGTTTATGGCCGCTACGAGGGCGTCAGCTTTCGGCGGATGAGCTACCTCGGCGATTTCACGACGCAATTGCCCGATATGGACGACGAGATCACCTTTGTCTTTCCTACGGCGGGGCGGATCGTTTTCGCGCTGGGCGACGATCAGGTGGGTACTCCGCGCTATGGCCTGGCGGTGGAGAAGGCCGAGGTGCGCTCGGTGAGTTTTGTCGATGGCCATCAGCAGTACGGCATTTCCGTGCGGCGCGAGTTGTTCGCCCGGCGGCTGGCGACGCTGCTCGGCAGGCCGGTGATGGACAAGGTGCGCTTCCAGCCGGTGGTGGACCTGACTGCCGACAGCTTCCAGGGCATCCGCGCGATTATCTCGATGGCCACCGGCAGTGCGTTCGACGGGCTGATCAATTCCAGCGCGCTGATGCCGCTGCGTCTGCAGGAGATGCTGGTGGACGCGGTGCTGGAGGCCTGGCCGCACAACCACAGTGACGCGTTGCGCGCACCGGCCCCGCAGATTGCGCCGCGTCATGTGAAGCTGGCCGTCGAGTACATCCGTGAGCATCCGGATGCGCTGGTGAGCGGCACCGAGCTGGCGGCACTGAGCAACGTCAGTCTGCGGGCGTTGCAAGACGGGTTCCGGCGTTTCGTGGGCTATTCGATCGTCGGCTATCAGCGACAGGTGCGTCTGGAACGGGCGCACGCGGCGCTGCGCGGGGATTGCGCCCAGTCCATCAGCGAACTGTCGCTGAGCCTTGGATTCAGCAACGTGGGACGCTTCTGTCATTACTTCCAGAATGCCTATGGTGTGAGTCCGGCAGAACTCAGGAAGGGACGCTAGCCCGGCTGTGAGGCCGGGCTAGCTTTCGGTCAGAACTGATAGCTGGCCTTGAGGCCGCCACTGACACCGTGGCTTTCACCGCCGGCGACGGCACCGACCTCTGCTCCGATGCTCAGGGCATCCAGGCTTGCGGTCAGGCTGAAGGCACCGTTGAATTGGTCGCGGTTGTCGAAGGCTGCGCGTTGCTGGATATCCAGCCCGAGCAGGCGGCCATCGCTTTGCACCTGATGATCGCCGAGGGCATGGTCGTAACTCAGTTCGATGCCCGGCACCAGTTGCCAGCCGCCGCTCAGGCCGAGCGCAGCGAAGGTGGCTTTCACGCCTGCCGTGGCGCTGCGCCGGGTGGCCTGGAGGCCATCGACGTCCAGCGCCAGTTCGCTGCCTTTTTCCTGGAAACCGGAGAGGTCGAGATGGCTGACGCGCAGGCCCAGGCTCGGCTCCAGGGTCATGCCGCTCAATGGAATGCGATAGCCCAGCGCAAGGCTGGCGCCGCTCAATGTCCCGTGGGTATCGCCCTTGGCGCTGCCGAGCCCGGTGCCCAGTTCCCGTTTGCCGTTGTAGTCGAGCCAGCCGGCGTTGATCCCGGCGTCGATGAACAGGCCCTGTTCCAGGCTGCCCGGTGCATAGCGGGCGCCGGCTTTGAGGAAGGTCAGGTCGGTGTCGACATCACCGCTGCTGCTGCCGACGCTGCCACGGCTGTAGCCGAAACCGGCATGGCCGCTGAGCTGTTCGGAGAAACGCTGGGTCAGGCCGAACAGCGCGCCCTGGGTGTGTTCGTTGCTGCTGGCCGCCTGGGCCGAGCCGTCGGTGCCGAGATAGCCGGCGAGGGCGTTGGTCCACAGGCGGGTCTGGCCGACCTTGAGGTCCAGGCCGCTGGTGTAGCTGGCGGCGGCCCGGTCGATCAGCGCGCCCTGGCGCAGCAGGTAGCTGGCGGCGTCGGCATGCACCTGGCCGCCGACGGTGGACTCGACACCGCCGAGGCTGCCGGCATCGATGGCCGATTGCAGGTAGTAGTTGTAGGCGCTGTAGGTGCCGGACAGTTCGCTGTTCTGCAGTTGTTGCAACAGCAGGGCGCCGGCGGCGGCGTTGCCGGCGAGGCCGGTCATGCCGGGCAGGCTGTTGTAAAAGACCATCTTGCCGCGCAGCACATAGATGGTTTCTTGCGACAGGCCCAGGCCTTCCTTCAGGTAGTTGTCCATGCTGCCGTACTGCGCGGTGACCTCGTTCAGGCCGGCTTGCAGGTAGCTGGCCTGCACGCCCAGCAGCGGCGCGTAGACGGCTGCCATGCTCGACGGCATTGCGGCGAGGGTCGCGGCGACACGGGCGGCGGTGTAGTCGTTGGTGGCCAGGTAGTCGGACATGATCGTGCCGCTGTCGACTCCGGCGATGCTCAACAGCACGGCCGCGGTCCAGCCGGTGCGGTCCTTGCCCGCGGTGCAGTGGAACAGCGCCGCGCCGTCAGCGCTGGCCAGCTCGTTGAACAACACCGAAAACTGCCCGCGCATGCCGGCATCGCTGACGAAGGCACGGTTGGTTTCCTCCATCATCGCCACCGCCTGGGCGGCGCTGGTGAAGGCGATATTGGTGACATTAGCGCCCGAGGTGGTGCTGCCGATGATGTCGATATTCTGGTACTCGGCACCGGTGGGCAGCGTATCCGGCGTGGCGGCGATCTCGCTCGGCGTGCGCAGGTCGTAGACGTTGCTCAGGCCCAGGCTGTTGAGGGTCGCCAGGTCCGAGGCGGTCGGCGTCAGCGCATTGGAGCGGTAGAACTGCCCGGCGCGCATCACCCCGTCATTGCTGGTGGTGTAGGCGCTGGTGGTGCCGGCGACGTCACGGAAGTTGTCGATGCCCTTCAGTCGTGGCGTATCGAGAGGTTCGCCGGCCTGGACCTGGGCGGCGGCGATGGACAGGCTGAGCAGGGACAGCGAACACAGGATGCGATGGAACACGGCGTAGCCTCTGGAAAACCTTGGGGAGGGCTACTATCAGCGGCGCGCGGGGCGTGAATGTGACAGAAAAGGGGGTTGGCGAAATGCTTGCGCGATTGGTCCGTGGCGTGCGTTTTTGGTCTGTGATCCGCAACGGGCTCGGATAAATCACCGCTGTTTTATAGGGAAATAATGATGCCTCGGCGGAACTAGATCGATTTCGCTCAGTCTGTAGTGGCGTATTAATGTCAATCATTCAAGGAGGCAACCGGGTTTCGATTCAGTAGCGATTCATCTTGTTTTATCAGGCGACCGCGGCGTTGCTGTGTGCCTGTCCGCTAACCTTTCCGTTGCGAGGATTTTCATGAAGTTCAAGGACGTATTCCGCTGTGCCCCCGCCGCTTGCCTTGCCTCTGTTTCGAGCCGTTGTCCCAGGCTCTGATTCACGTGCTCTGCTTCAAACGAACCCGCCTCGCTGACTGAGTCGAGGGTGTTCGTTGTCGGCTGACCTCGTCAACAGGCAGCCATTCGAGTCGATGCCCTGGTCTGCATATCGCTGATTTCACCTGGCGGGACGGTTGTCGCCTGCCCGAAACAGACTGCGGCATTACTTTATTTCGGCACATGGTTTTCGCAAGGATGAGCAACCCAATGGCGCTATTCGTTCAAAAGCCCATTTTCTGGAATACCCGCCAGTACACCGCGCCTTCCGGTGCGCCCGGCACCGGTGGTTATCCCAAGGAACATGGTTATGGACAGGAAGAATGGAACAACGCTGCGCGGATGATCGTGACCCGCGACGGGCTGCGTTATCGGGTGTTTCATACCGGTGCTCTGGGCGCCGCACCGCTGGAGCGGCATGCGGGCCGTATTTTCATTTTCATGACTGCGTCGCACAACGGCATCCAGCAACTGGTCGGCGTGGCCGGGAACGCAACGTCGCTGCTGCATGAGCCGCAGCGGGTGCAACGTGATGCGATCGTCAAGGAGCTGTCGTTGCATGAGCTTTGGAAAGAGGCCTGGAGCGTGCCTCGGGTCCGGCGTAATTACCGCAATGATCCGCGGCTGTTCCTCAAGCGTTGGCGAAACGACCTCAACCGCATGCCAAGCTGGATATGCCCTGAGGAGTTGTTCTGGTGGTTCGATGAACCGGTGACCCTCGATCCCTGGGCAATCACCGGCAAGCGTCGATTGCTGGGTATGTTCAGCAGCTACACCGAGCTGGATACCCCCATGCTGGAGCGCCTGCTCGATGCCATTCCCGTCGCGCAGCGCCAGGAACAGTGGGAACGGCTCAACCACGCCATCCAGCGTTCCTTGACCGAGGCGGCGCTGGCGGAAGAGGTTGCGCAAGGCAATGCGGCGTTTTCGCCGGGTACCGTGAGCCTGCGGGCGCGCCGTGGGCAGAACAAATTTCGCGAGAACCTGATGCGCATCTGGGGCAATGCCTGTGCCGTGACCGGCGTCGCCTGCCGGGAGGTCTTGAGGGCGTCCCATGTGAAACCCTGGTCGGAGTCCACGCCGCGGCAGCGAATCGACGGGCATAACGGTTTGCTGCTGTCGGCGAACCTTGATGCGCTGTTTGATCGTGGGCTGATTACCTTCGATGAGTACGGCCAGATGCAGATCTCCGCGCGCCTTGATGCAGCGCACCGGCAGGCGCTTGGGCTGCCGCGCCCGCTGCGGTTTCTGCCGAAGGAGATGCTGGATTATTTGCGGTATCACCAGCAGCATGTGTTTCGCCATTGAGGGATGGCGGCACTGTGCATGCGCCCGTGCAGATGCCGCACAGCCCCTACCGAAGCCTTTCTTCCACCTGTCGAGTACAAACCATGCTCGTTGTGTTCAGCGGACTCCCGGGAACGGGCAAGACTACGATTGCCAAGCACCTCACGTCCAGATTGGGCGCGGTCTATCTGCGGGTCGACTCGATCGAACAGGCGATCCGTCGCTCGGGAATAACGGACGTTGGCGTCAGTGGATACGCCGTGGCCAATGACCTGGCGCTGGGCAATCTGCGCCTTGGCCATTCGGTGGTGGTGGACTGCGTGAACCCGGTCCGCGAAAGCCGCGAAGCCTGGAGCGCAATCGCCGCACAGGCTGGTGTGGCTCTGCTGAATGTCCAGGTGGTGTGTACAGACCAAGAAGAACACCGTCGCCGCGTGGAGCACCGCGAAGTCGATGTGCCGGGGCTGGTGCTGCCAGATTGGGCGGCGGTGCTGGAGCATGAATACGAACCGTGGCAAGAGGCGGTGTTCACGGTGGATACGGCGCGGGTTTCGGCGGAGGCGGCGGTTGATCTGATCACGAAACAGGGGCATGCTGGCTTTTTGATTTCATTGGCGCTGAAAGCGCGGGGACGATAGCTTCCCTGTTCGCCTGAAGTACTGCTGTTGCTCAACGGCATAAGGGACTGTCGCCGGGCTACCTGCCTTTCCCTGTGTCATCACGATCATGGTTGAGGGGAGGGGGCTTATGCCGGCTGCAGCGGTTGCGACGTATCTTGGAAACAGTGTGGGGCAGCAGTTCCTGTGGGAAGCGAGCAAGACGAGGTTGCTCAACGATTGTCTTTCCGCGCCACCGGTCGCGCGTCCGGCCTACAGCCTCAGTTGCTATGAGTTGCCGTTTTACGCGGCACGCCAGACCGGGGTAACGGACCTGGCCTGCGATGCCGTGGCACAAGGGCTGTTCGCGCTTATGCAGGGTCGACCCGTGCCGGCCACCGCATTCGTAGGTGGGTTGCGCTCCTACAACAACTACGGCTTGTGGCAGTACATCTGGTGGCAGAACCTGCCGCTGGCCGGCGATTTTGTGTTTTTCAGCGGCCCAGGCGCCAAGTACATGGCGCATGTGGCGATTGCGACGGGAGTCGGCTACGACACGGTGTCCTTCGGTCACAACGGTCTGGGCGGCGGCGGTGCTCAGGCATTGCAAGTCGCAAACCTGACCGTCGCCCAGATTTTCGCGCTGAACCCCCAACTGACTTCGGCGCATTTCTTTACGCCGACCTGGTAACAGGCGCTGTTGCTGAACGTCCCCGCGATTACGGCGCCAACGTCGCGTTATCAATCACGAACCGGTACTTCACCTCACCCTTGAGCATCCGTTCGTAGCTGTCGTTGATCTGGTCCGCGCGGACCAGTTCGATGTCGGCGACGATCTTGTGTTCGGCGCAGAAGTCGAGCATTTCCTGGGTCTCCGGGATTCCGCCGATCATCGAGCCGGCGATGGCGCGGCGTTTCATGATCAGGTTGAACACGTTCGGCGACGGGTGGCTGGTGGCCGGGGCGCCGACCAGGGCCAGGGTGCCGTCGCGCTTGAGCAGGACGAGGAAGGCATCCAGGTCGTGGGGCGCGGCGACGGTGTTGAGGATCAGGTCGAAGGACTTGCCGTGGGCAGCCATTTCCGCGGCATTGCGCGAGACCACCACTTCATCCGCGCCCAGTTCGAAGGCCGCTTCGCGTTTGGACTCGGAAGTGGTGAAGGCGACCACGTGGGCGCCCATGGCGTGGGCCAGCTTGATGCCCATGTGGCCGAGGCCGCCGATGCCGACCACGCCGACCTTCTTGCCGGGCCCGGCACCCCAGTTGCGCAGCGGCGAGTAGGTAGTGATGCCGGCGCAAAGCAGTGGAGCGACGGCCGCAAGCTGTTCTTCCGGGTGGGTAATGCGCAGGACGTAGCGTTCGTGGACGACGATCTGTTGCGAGTAGCCGCCGAGGGTCCAGCCGGGCGCGTCCGGGGTCGGGAAGTTGTAGGTGCCGATCATGCCGTCGCAGTAGTTTTCCAGGCCGTCGTCGCAGTCGGCGCAGTGCTTGCAACTGTCGACAATGCAGCCGATGCCCACCAGGTCGCCGGCCTTGAAGCCGCTGACGTGGGCGCCGACATGGGTGACGCGCCCGACGATTTCATGGCCGGGCACGCACGGGTACTGGGTGCCTGCCCATTCGGAGCGGACCTGGTGCAGGTCGGAGTGGCAGATGCCGCAGAAGGCGATATCGATCTGCACGTCGTGGGCACCGGGCTCGCGACGGGTGATGGTCAGCGGTTCCAGTGGTTTGTCGCTGGCGTGGGCGCCGTAGGCGATGACTTGCATGAAAGAACTCCTTGGAGGGGCTGAAGACAGGTTCATGTTCCGCGCGAAGCGGCGCGCGCCGGTAACCCATTTCGACCGCGTTCTTGCCTGATCCTCGCAATCAGCCCTTGAGCGCGGCCTCGATGGTAGCGATGTCGATCTTGCCCATCTGCATCATGGCTTCGAAGGCCCGTTTGGCCGCGGCCCGATCCGGGCTGGCGATGGCGGTGGTGAGGATGCGCGGGGTGATCTGCCAGGAAATGCCCCATTTGTCCCGGCACCAGCCGCAGGCGCTGGCCTCGCCGCCGTGGCCGATGATGGCGTTCCACAGGCGGTCGGTTTCGGCCTGGTCGTCGGTGGCGACCTGGAAGGAAAAGGCTTCGTTGTGGGTGAAGGCGGGCCCGCCGTTGAGGCCCAGGCAGGGGAGGCCCATGACGGTGAATTCCACGGTGATCACATCGCCTTGCTTGCCCGAAGGGTAATCGCCGGGGGCTTCGTGCACGGCGGTGACGGCGCTGTCCGGGAAGGTGGCGGCGTAGAAGGTGGCGGCCTCCAGGGCGTCGTGGTCGTACCAGAGGCAGATAGTGTTCTTGGCGGTCATGGCGGGGGCTCCCGAGTCGTGAAGACTGAGTCTAGACCCTGGGTGAAGGTTGCAGAGGCGCCCCCCGACCGAGCCGGATTTACAGTGAGACGTCAAAAAACGCCGGTTTGATTTTGCCTCTCAACGTCACGAAGTTCTCGCCGACGAATCCGAGGAACACCAGCGCATCGAAAACCACGCGCAGTGTGCCGGTTTTTATGTCGAGCATCTCGATCAGGTCTTGTTGTTGCAAGATGGTTGTTTTCAACTCTCTGATGGTTTCTTTCAGTTCTTTCAAATAGGCGTCGAATGCGAGTTCATTTGCGTCCTCAAGAGCGTAGGTTTTGAGTTCAAGCTCGAATTCGGTTGTGCTGCGCGTGCCGTTTTCGGACTTGAGCTTTTCCGCCAAGGCCTGGACCTCCTCGGTAAGCCTCTTGATTGTCTGTTCTTTGTGCGCTTGAAAACGAATCAGCGTGGTCTCCAGGTCGAGTTGCGTGATCTTGTGTGAAGACTCTTCGATCACGTGTTTGGAGTTCGCGTAAGTCCGTTTTGAATCCTCGTCCAGAACGTACTGAAACGGCAGGCTCTCGGCATAAGGCGGGGGGGCCACGCCGGTATCCGCGAAGGGGTTGCTGACGAAGCCGACCCTCGCCGATGGCGACAGCGCACCCATGTCCCTGAAGTACTTGACCGCGTGATACATGTTCAGGGCATTGGGCCGGAAATGACCGCTGTGGGCATGCACCAGCGTGATCTTGCCTTCTACCACGATCAGTTCGCCGGCGGCCTTGGCGAACTTGCCGACAAACGAAGAGTGGGCAATCTGATCGGTCTTGTTGAGGTGGTTGAACAGGTAGACCGTGCCGTCGAGCCCGACGACAAAGGCCGCGATCCCAGCCTTGTCATGGGAGCTGTAGTTATGGGTGGAGACTGGCTTCCCGGTTGTGACGCTCTGGACCACACCGTCGGCAATGCGATAGGCGTAGCGCTGAACCTGGGTTTCACTAAAACGGATGGTGTTGCCCATGTCGCGGTTGAAGTTGCCAAGCGTGATCGCCAGGAGTTTTCCGTCCTTGAAGCCATCGCTCATGATCTTCCAGTAATCAGGCACCGGTTCTCTCCTTGATTCAGCGCTATGCACGGCAAGCGGAAGTGGGCAACGCAGGCGGGGACCTCGCCGTGCGAGGAAATCATAGCCTAATGCCACCGCCTGTCGATGACCAAGCGCAACCCCGCTCAGGTGCCGCTCAGGTCGCCACCCGCGACGTCGAGCCGATCACCGCCTCCAGCACGCTGAAATCGATCCAGTCGCGCACATCGAAATGCCGCGGAATGAACTGCCAGCGGTAGAGGAAATCGGTGAAGTCCTGCAAGGCCGTGATCGAGCGGCTGTCGAGGGTGGTGCGCAGGCGCCGGTGGGCGTCCTCGCCGTAGGCCGCCGCCACCCAGTACTCGCTGGTGTTCAGTTCGCGGGCCAGGTAGCGCCGGGTTTCATCCGGGTTGGCCCAGGCCCATTGCTCGGTGCGCAGCAGCACATCGACGATGCGTTTACACGCGCCGAAATGCTCGTTCAGCAGGTTGATGTCCACGGTCAGCGTGCGTGGCGTGCCGTTGTTGGCGCGGATCAGCGGGTCGGGGTGCGAGCCGGTGTCGATCACCACGTGCAGGCCCAGTTCGTAGGCCAGTTGCAGGGCCGAGGCGCCCTTGAGGAAGATCGCGTCGATATCGCCGCGCAGCAGGCCGATCAGTTCGTTGTTGCGCCGGCTGATGCGGGTGCCGCCCAGGTAGACGGCGGCGCCATGCACATGGGTGACCTGTTCGTCGCTGTGGGTGCCGCCGTAGGGGTAGTCCACCAACTCGACATCGGCCACGTTCAGGCCTTCCAGGCGCAGGGCGTTTTCCAGCCCGCGCAGGGCCTGGGCGCGGGTGAAGTCGATTTGCACGTTGGCCCATTTCGGCAGGCCGAAGCGGCGGTTCTTCAGGTCGCGGACGGTTTTCACCCCGCTTTCGGCGGTGGTCAGGATCAACTGCACTTCATCCGCCCAGCTCAGGCCGAGCACCCGCGTATCGACCCCGGCCGAGTAGGCCCAGATGGCCGGGATGTTGCCGCCGTGGCGGACCGAGTTGGGCAGGTGATGGTCGTAGTGCGCTTCACGCACCTCCCGTTCGCTGGATTCGCGCAGCGACTGGATCGAGGTGCCCAGCGGGGCGAAGGCTTCGGCCAGGCGGCCGGTCTGCACGGCGATGCCGAGGCCGGTGGGCACCGGGCTATGGGTGTACCAGAGGGTATCGAGGGGTTTGCTCATGTGCGGATCTGGTCCTTGAAAAGTGGCCGGTTATCCGGCCAGTGGTGTATTCGGCCCGTCCTGTGGGCGTGCGCTCAGGCGCTGGCCTTGAGCGCGTCGGGTTTGCGCTCGCGCAGCAGTGGCAGCACTTCCTGGCCGATGCGTAGGGCTTCTTCCAGGTGGGGGTTGCCGGCCAGGATGAAGGTCGAGAAACCGGCGTCGCGGTACTCGGCCAGGCGCTCGGCGATGTTCTGGTGGCTGCCCACCAGGCCGACGGTCGGGCCGGGCTTGGCCTTGGCGAAACCGGCCCAGAGGTTCGGCCCGAGGATCAGGTCGTCGAAGCGCTGGATGTTCTGGTGGTAGGCGGTCTGGCGCGCCGCGCCGACCGAGTCGCTGGCGCGGGTGAAGGCGCTGGAGACCACGCTGGGCTTGCCTTCGATCCGCTCGAACTGGCGGCGCAGGTCGGCCCAGGCGGCTTCTTCGGTTTCCCGGGCGAAGAGGTCCACGCGCAGGCCGAAGCGCACGCTGCGGCCCTGTTTGTCCGCCAGCTCGCGCACCCGCTCGATGTGCGGTTTGAGCTGGTCCACCGGCTCGGCCCAGTTCAAATAGACATCGGCGTGACGCGCGGCGACGTCCAGCGCCGGGTCGGAGAACCCGGAGAAATACACCCCCGGCTTGCGCTCGTTGCCGAGGCCCGGCGGCAGCGCGCCGTTTTCCAGTTGGTAGACCTCGCCGTCGTAACTGAAGCGCTCGTTGCTCCACAGGCCCTGGATGATGTCGAGGAATTCGCCGGTGCGCTTGTAGCGCTGGTCGTGGTCGAGGTAATCGCCCTGGGCGCGCTGGCTGGCCGGGTTGCCGCCGGTGATGATGTTCCAGTCCAGGCGGCCGTGGCTCAGGTGCTGGAGAATCGCCGCCTGCTGCGCGGCGTAAGCGGGCAGGGTCCAGGTGGCCTGGAAGGCGATCAGAAAGCGCAGGCGCCGGGTTTCCCGGGCCAGCGCCGCGGCGACGATCCACGGCTCCGGCCCGGTGGGCAGCAGCGCGCCTTCGAAGCCGGCCAGCTCGGCGGCCTTCGCCACCTGGGCGATGTAGTCGATGTAGGTGAAACCGTCCGGCGTGCCGTCGGCCAGCAGCCCCGGTGCGATATGCCCGTGACGGCCGACGAAACTGCCGCGGTTGTGCTTGTCGGTGGTCAGTTGCGGGCCGTCGGTGCCCAGTGGCAGACGCCAGAAGAATTCGGTGCTCATGGCAGGTCCTCAGTGGATGTTGGATGGATGGTGCAACCGGCGTGCCACGGTGGCTGGCGGGCCCTTATCGCTGGCAGGCCAGCGCCCACGGGGCCGGCATTTACAAGGCTTTGTGGGCGCTGGCTTGCCAGCGATGAGGCCCGAACAGGCGACCCCATACCTGACGGGCTGCTGCCTGAGCAGCACCCGACAAGCAGCCGCTGTAGCCGATGCAACATCAGCCCTCCACCAGCTCGCCGCGCTGTTCATAACTGCGGTACAGCGCCGCATACGCGCCATTCGCCTCCAGCAACTGGCGGTGCGCGCCTTGCTCCTGCACCTGGCCCTGGCGGATCACCACGATGCGATCGGCGTCGCGAATGGTCGCCAGGCGGTGGGCGATGATGATCGCCGTGCGGCCTTCGCAAAGCCGGCGCAGGGCGCGCTGGATGCGCCGTTCGGTATGCACGTCGACCGCCGAGGTGGCTTCGTCCAGCACCAGCACCGCCGGGTTGGCCAGGTAGGCCCGGACCAGGCACACCAGTTGCCGCTGACCATGGCTGAGGTGGCTGCCGAGGCTGCCGACCTGGGTCGCGTATTGATGGGGCAGGCGCTCCAGCACTTCGTCGGCGCCCAGTTCCCGCGCCGCGGCGATCAGGCTCGCGTCGTCGGCGCCGGGAGCGGCCAGGCGCAGGTTGTCGAGGATGCTGCCGGCGAACAGCACGTTGTCCTGCAGCACCACGCCGACATGCCGGCGCAGTTGCTGCTGGCTCAACTGGCGAATGTCCACGCCGTCGAGTTTCACCGCGCCTTCGTCGACCTCGTAGAACCGCGTCAGCAACTGCACCAGGGTGCTTTTGCCATGCCCGGACGGGCCGACGATGGCCAGCACTTCGCCGGCGCGGATGCGCAGGTCGAGGTTGTCGATCACCGGTTGCGCGGCCCCGGGCTGATAGGCGAAGCGGACCCGCTCGAAATGCACCTCGCCCTGCACCCGCGGCAACGGCAGCGGGTTCTGCGGGTCGAGAATCTGCGGCGCGGTGTCCAGCAGCAGGAAGATCCGCTGCGCCGAGGCGGAACCGGTGGCATAGCGCTCGAACAGATCGGTGAGTTCCTGCAGCGGACCGAGGAACAGCATCACGTAGAACAGGCTTTCGCCGACCTGGCCCACGGTCACCGTGCCCTCGGCCAGCGAATAACCGCCCACCAGCACCAACACCGCCATGCCGGTGGCGGAGAGCAGCGCGGTGAACGGGGCGAACCAGCCGGAGCGGATGCTGCCGGTGATCAGGGCGTTGTTGAAGTCGTCCAGCAGGCCGCGATAGCGCTGCTGGTTTTCGCCTTCGCGGCCGCTCTGCTGCAACAGGCGCACGCCGCTGACGCTTTCCACCAGGTGCGCGGTAAAGCGGCTGCGCTGCTCGGCGACTTTCGCCCAGTTGCGCTGGGCCACGCGCTTGAACGCCCAGGTGGCGATAAACAACAGCGGCACGCTGGCGATCAGGCTGAAGAAGAACAACGGCGTGATCAGCCACAGCATCAGTCCCGCCAGGGTGCAGCGCAGCAGGGCGCCGAGCAGTTCCGGCGGACCCTGGATCAGCAGCGGTTCAAGGGCGTCCACGTCACGGTCGGCCCGCGACAGGATGCGCCCGGCGCGGGTGCGGTCGAAGTAGCCGACGCTGAGCGACTGGACATGGGCGAACACCCGCACCCGCAACTGGTTGAGCACTTCGATGGCGGCGCTGCCGGCGATGTACTGCGACAGCCCGCCGAGCAGGATGCGCCCCAGCCAACTGGCGGCCAGCCCGGCGCCGAGCCAGAGCACCAGCGGCAGGTCGAGCAGCCAGGCGTTGCCGTCGTGGACCAGGCCGCGGTCGAGCAGTTCGCGGACGAACCACGGGCGGAGGAACACGGTGAATACCAGGATCAGCTCCAGGCCGATCACCCAGGCGACCTGGCGCCGCACCGGTTTGAGCAGCGGCAGCAGGCGTTGCAGCATGCCGCGGTCGAGGGACTTCTTGGCCAGGCGCTCTTCGATCTCGATGTCGCTCATGGCCGTGTTGGTCGTGGTCTTACTCATGGTCGATCCCCAGCAGGTCGCGGTAGGCCGGGTTGCGGCGCTGCAGTTCGGCGTGCGGGCCGCTGTCGACGATGCGGCCCTGGTCGAGCAGCAACACCCGGTCGGCGCGCTGCACGGTGCTGGCTTTGCTGGCGATCAGCAGCAAGGTCGGGCCGCCAGGGCGGCGCAGATGGTCCAGCACATGGCGTTCGCTGATGGCATCGAGGGCGCTGGTGGCGTCGTCGAGACACAGCAGGTCTGGCGCGGCGAGCAGCGCGCGGGCCAGGCACAGGCGCTGGCGCTGGCCGCCGGAGAGGGTGACGCCGCGGTCGCCGAGCGGGCTGTCGAGGCCCAGCGGCAGGCGTTCGAGAATGTCGTCGGCGGCGGCGCGGTGCAGGGCGTCGAGCAGTTCCGCGTCGCTGGCCTCGGGCGCGCTCAGGCGCAGGTTGGCGGCCAGGGTGTCGGCGAACAGGAAGCTTTCCTGCGGCAACACGTGCACGCGACGGCGCAGGTCGGCCAGGTCCAGCGCGCGCACGTCCTGCCAGCCACCGGCCTGGTTGCCGATCAGCACCCGGCCGCTGCCGGCGTCGGTCAGCCGCGGCAGCAGGCTGGCCAGCAGGCTTTTGCCGGTGCCGGTGGCGCCGACCAGCGCCACCACTTCACCCGGCGCCAGGAGCAATGAGCACTGACGCAGAATGTCCCGCTCGCTGCCCGGCGCGCTGACGTTGACCTCTTCCAGTTGCAGCCCCAGCGGCCCTTCGGGCAAGCGCCGCGGGCCGCTTTCGATCTGCGTCGGGGCGTCCAGCAATTGCCAGATGCGCCCGGCCGAGGCGCGAGCGTCGGCGAAGGTCTGCATCACCCGGCCGATGCCTTCGATGCGGAACACCAGGGTCGTGGCGATCAGCAGCGAGGTCACCAGTTCGCCGATGCCGATCTTGTTGGCGGCCACCAGTTGCGCGCCGACCACCAGGATCCACACATGCCCCAGCGCCACCAGCGCCTGCGGCAGTGGAATCCGCGAACTGGCCCAGGCCAGTGCCTGGCGGGCCAGCCCGGAAAACTGTCGAACCTGTTCGGTAAAACCGTCGATGCGCTGCTGTTGCAGGCCGAACGATTTGATCACCCGCACCGCGCCGATGCCTTCGGCGAGGTCCTGGTTGACCCGGTCATAGGCGGCGCCAACCGCCCGGTCCAGCTCCACCAGGCGCTCGGTCTGCAGCACGAACAGGTACAGCCCGAGCAGGGTCAGCAGCAATGGGCCGACCGCCAGCAGCGGGTGATACCAGGCCAGCAGGCCGACCGTGGCCAGCACCACCAACGGGGTTTCCACCAGTTGTCGCCAGAAACTCACCAGGGCGTCGCGGACCTTGTCGGCGTCGCGGGTGGTGCGGGTGACGATCTCGCCCATGCCGTGCTGCCAGTGATAGCCCAGGTGCAAACGCAGGACCTGTTCGAGGATGCGCTCGCGCAGGCGCGTGAGCAGCGCCTGGCCGAGGATCAGCGAGCCGAGCCCGGCAGCGTATTGCAGCACGGCGCGGCCGAAGGCGACGGCGAGGATCAGCCAGAACCAGGTCCAGGCGACATGGCTGTCGAGGCTGCCATCGGCCTGGCGCTGTACCGCGACGCCATTGGTGACGTCGTTGAGGGCGTGGCCGATCAGCCATTGCTGCCAGACCAGGCCCAGGTTGATAAAGACGAACAGCCCGGCGACCAGGGCGAAACGCCAGGGCATCTCGCGGTAGATCGCCAGGCTGCGCAGCAGCGGATGTCGATGGCTCATGAACGGCTCGAAACAGGATGAAGAAGCGCGCGGGTGCCGTCACCGGTTGCCCGCGCAATGGGTTCAGCGGCTGGCACCGGCCTTCTGCTTGGCGGTGAGGATCGCGGTGTACTCGCCGGGATCGACGCCGTTGAGGTAGTAGTTGCCGACGTGGTGCAGGCGCCAGCGGATCGGGTCGTGGGTGGTGTGGACCCGGGCGTTGCGCCAGAAGCGGTCGAGGTTCCATTTGCTCAGGGACGCGCTGGCGCCGAGCAGCGAGAAGATATCGCTGGAAATCTTCAGCGAGGCACCGTCGGAGTGGGCGCGGGCGGTGGCCACGCTGAGGATGAGTTCGTCCTGCAGCTCCTTGTTTTCCGGGTCGCGTTCATGGGCGTCGAACACCCGCGCGGCGTCGCGCAGCAGCGATTCGGCGGCGCGCAGGGCGACCGCGTATTCGCCGATCTGGCGAATGATGTGCGGCTCGTCGCTGGCCCGTTCGACCTCGCTCTCGACCCACGGCCGGGCGTGCTGGTTGAGGTAGTCGATGCCGGCCTGCAGCGCGCCGGCGGCGATGCCGGTGTCGATGGCGGCGTGGAGGATCTGCGGGAAGGTCAGGCCGGTGCGTTTCATCGGGCCCTGGCGGCGCAGCACGTAGCGCTCGTCCAGCTCGATGTTGTCGAAGCGCACGGTGCCGCTCACCGAGTTGTGCTGGCCAAAGGCGTCCCAGTCGTCGACCAGGGTCAGGCCGGGGGTGTCGCGGTGCAGCAGCACGCCGGCACCACCGTCGTCACTGGCGGCGGTCAGCGAAATCCACTCGGCCAGGTACGAACCGGTGGAGTAGAACTTGCTGCCGTTGAGCACCAGCACACCGTCCTCGCGGCGTTCGACGCGGGTCTTCAGGGCGAACTTGTTCTTGCCGCCAACTTCGGCCAGAGCATTGCCCAGGCGCTTGCCGGCGAGCACGTCGCTGATCAGGCGCTGGCGTACTTCGTCCGGGTAGCCGCTGAGCACGCCACGCAGCATGACGTTGTGGATTTGCAGCAACTGGCCGACGCCACCGTCGGCGCGGGAAATGATCCGTACGGTTTCGACGATGGTTTCCACCGAGGCGCCGAGGCCGCCGTCGGTACGCGGCACGCCGATGGCGGTCAGGCCGCTTTCGGACAGCAGTTCGGCCTGGCGGCGCGGCAGGGTGCGGTTGTGTTGCGGGTCGGCGGCGATCGCGGCGATGTGCTCGGCGATCTCATGGGCGACGGTAATGGCCTGGGCTTCGCTTTCCAGGCGGCGGGGCAGGGTAGTCACGATTAACGCTTCCTTGAATGAACAGGTGCGTGGACTCGAGCAGGTTCTGTGCCATCAGCCCGCAGCCCTTGTGCGGCGTGGCTTGCAGTGAAACCGGCGGGAGCGGCTGCTGCTCCAGCAGCAGTCGGCGGGTGGTTGTTGCTCAGGCAGCAGCAGGTCCGTTGCGCGGGTGTTGCCAGATCAGCAGTCGGTCCTTGGGGTCATGAGCAAACGCCAATGAAATCAACGGTTTGATGAGTTGGCACGGGCGCTGCAATGACACTGGCAAAGGCCACCCGGCCCATTCGATCCGCTTGATGGAGTCTGTTCATGTCACTTGCCGCCGCTCTTGCCTCCACTCAGCCGTTGCCCGCCGCAACGCCCCTGGAGCAACTCTGGTTCACCCGCTGCCCGGTGCCGACCGCCTCGGGCATCGCCTACACCCTGGGCTGGCTCGGCGAGGAATTCGCCGCCGAAGGCCTGCCGGTGCTGACCCTGCAGGAAGCCCGCCAGTTGGGCCATCACCACTACGATCATCAATTGCCCGGCCTGTTTCGCGAGGGCGGCAACGTCCCGGCCCTGGCCGCCCGCGCCGCCGGTTCGCCGAGCCGCCTGATCGGCCTGACCTGGATCGAGGAATGGCAGACCATCCTGGTCCGTCCCGGCTCCGGCATCCGCAGCGCCGCCGACCTCAAGGGCAAGCGCCTGGCCCTGCCGGCCTGGGGTGAGAACCGTCCCGGCAGCATCGCCCGGGCCATGAGCCTGCACGGCTACAAAGGCGCATTGAGCTCGGCCGGCCTCAGCTTCGACGACGTCAGCCTGGTGGAAGTGGCACTGGCCGATCAGGCCGCGGCGCCGACCCCGGAGCAGGGCCTGCAACGCCTGTGGTCGGGCCTGGATTATCTGGTGCGCGGCGAAGTGGACGCGGTCTACGTCAAGGGCGCTTCCGCCGCCGACGCCGCCCGCCGCCTGGGCCTGGAAGTGGGCATCGACCTCGACCAACTGGAGCCGCGCTTCCGCATCAACAACGGCACGCCACGGCCGATCACCGTGCACCAGAGCCTGCTGGACGACCACTTCGACCTGGTGGTGCGTTTCCTCGCCCAGACCCTGCGCGCCGCCGAATGGGCCAAGGACAACCGCGAAGGCCTGCTGCGCATTCTCCAGGACGAAACCCGCGCCGGCGCCGAGGGCGTCGACGAAGCCTACCGCGGCGACTTCCACACCACCCTGGAACCGGACCTGTCCGAGCAGCGCCTGGCCTTCCTCGATGTGCAAAAAACCTTTCTCAACCTGCACGGCTTCCTCGAAGCCGACTTTGCCCTGGCCGACTGGGTCGACCCGCGTCCACTGCAAGCTGCCCATGAACTGTTGGCCGAGCGCACGAAGCGCGTCTGAAGGAGCAAGACCATGACCGTATTGACCACTGAACACCTGATCGATGCCGAACTGAAAGCCTTCGTTGACCAGGTCACGCACCTGGCCGGTGAGGCCTTCCGCGTCTACCGCGAAACCAACACCATCACCGCCAACGGCACCGTCGGCTTTATCGAGCGCGTGCCGGGCCGCGACCTGCTGGTGTCGGTGAACTACCCGGGCCCGTGGAAAAAGGACCAGCCGCTGAAAGCCAGCGTCACCGACTTCGCCGGCAACCTGGTGTTCGGCCAGGGCAAGGGCGGCCTCAACCGCTACACCCGCCTGTTCATCGAACAACCGAAAATCACCACCGTGTCCCACGTGCACAGCCCGTACCTCGGCGCCTGGGCGCAAACCCAGCGTTCGCTGCCGATCAGCTATGTGCCGGTGCAGCGCTACCAGTTGGCCCGCGAGCTGCCGGTGTACATCGACCGCCGTCAGGACGAAGTGGATTTCATCCTCGACAGCCTGGCTGAAAACCCGTTCACCACCGCCATCCTCGAAGCCAACGGCGGCTCCACCGTGTGGGGCACCGAGGGCCTGCAGGCCACCGCCGAATTCATCCTGCTGCTGGAGGAGGGCGCGCAACTGCAACTGCTCGCCGAAGCCCTCGGCGGTTCCCGCGCCTATGGCCCGGGCGTGCTGACCCAGCAATGGACCATGAGCAAGCTGCTCGGCCAGGCCCGTGAACTCGGCCTGGTTCCACCGAACGACAGCCCGCGCGCATAAGGACATCCGATCATGGCAGTAAAGATTCTCTGGTACCTCACCAGCCCCGATGGCCCGTATCCGTGGGAAGAAAAGGGCCGCTGGGTGACTGATTTTTCCCACCTCAAGCAACTGGCGGTGGCCGCTGACCGCCTGGGTTACTACGGCTCGCTGCTGGGCTCCAGCCCCAACGAAAGCCTGGCCGTGGCCGCCTCGCTGATCGACGCCACCGAGCGCCTGCGCTTCCTGGTGGCGCAGCATCCCGGCGAAGTCTCGCCGGCGGTGCTGGCCAAGTGGGCGCTGACCTTCGACGCGTTCTCCGGCGGTCGCCTGCTGTTCAACGTGGTCAACGGCAGCGACGCCGGCCTGGCGACCCTCGGCGTGCATTACCCGCACGACGAGCGCTACCAGTTCAGCCTGGAATACTGGCGCGCCTTCCAGAACATCTACGCCGGCGGCACCGAGGGTTTCGACGGTCAGTACGTCAAGCTGGCGCCGCGTCCGGCCGCGGCGGCGCGGCATCCGCTGGGTGGCTGGCATCCGCCGAAGCGCCTGTCGGTGCCGCTGTGGGGCGCCGGCACCTCCGGCCCGGGCGTGGCCCATTCGGTGCAACTGCTCGACGTCTACCTGAGCTTCGCCGACACCCCGCCGAAGCTGGGCGACAAGTTCCGCCGCGTCGGTGCCGAAGCGGCCAAGCTCGGTCGCGAGCTGACCTACGGCACGCGCTTCCAGATCATCGTCCGCGAGACCGAGGAAGAAGCCTGGGCCCACGCCCAGAAACTGTTGGACAACACCTCGCTGGCGACCACCCGCGCCGCCCTCGAACGGCAACTGCCGGCGGGCCAGACCCTGGACAGTTTCCACAGCGACGACCCGCGCATCGAAGCCAACCTGCAAGCGATCCGCGAAGGCCGCCTGCCCAAGGCCCGCGACCTGGAGATCTACCCCAACGTCTGGACCGGGCCGAGCCTGTTCGGCTTCAACCTGCTGGGACCGGCTGCCGGCACCTACCTGGTGGGCAGCGCCGAGCAGGTCGCCGAGCGGATTCGCGAATACGAAGCCCAAGGCACCAGCGCTTTCATTCTTTCCGGCTTCCCGCTGATCGATGAGGCGCACCGGGTCGCCGACCTGCTGTTCCCCTTGCTTGACCTGGACCACGGCTTCGAGGTCCCGCGCCTCAACGCCCGCACCATCGCTGAAACGGCTGCCCAACCGGCCTGAGGAATGACCCATGCCCAACGAATTTTCCCGCCGGATCTTCCTCGGCAACAGCCTGACCATCGGTGGCGGCCTGCTCCTCGGCTCCAGCCTGCTGACCGGCTGCGGAGGCGGTGAACCCGCCGCCGTGGCCGGCGCCAAGGCCATCGCCAGCACCCCGGTGCGTGGCGGACGGCTGCGCGTCGGCATCATCGACGGCGACCAGGCCGGCAACCTCGACGCGCACAAGCCGTCCGGCGGCGGGATCATTCGCGGCTGGGCGCTGTACAGCAAATTCTGGGAATGGAACGACGACGTCAGCACCCGCCTGGGCCTGGCCGAGTTCGCCGAGCCCAACGCCGACGCCACGGCCTGGACCATCCGCATCCGTCCGGGCCTGGAGTTCCATCACGGCAAGACCATCACCGCCGATGACATGCTGTTCTCGATCCTGCGCCTGACCGACCCGAAACTGGCCTCGCCGTACGCCGGGCTGGTCGGCGCCATCGACCGCCAGGCCCTGCGCAAGCTGGACGAGCGCACCATCGAAATCCGCTTCAAGGAAGGCCGCAGCTTCTTCCCGCTGGATGAAACCCTGATCGCCTTCGGCGGCATCGTGCCGACCGACTACGACCCGAACAACCCGGTGGGCGCCGGGCCGTATCGCCTGAAGCGCTTCGTGCCGGGCCAGCGCGCGCTGTTCACCCGTTTCGAAAACTACTTCAAGCCCAACCAGCCGTACGCTGACGAGCTGGAAATCATCGAATTCAAGGACCAGGTGTCGCGGGTCGCGGCCCTGCGTGCCGGGCAGATCGACGTCGCCAGTGGCGTGCAGGCCGAGCACAGCGCCTTGCTCAAGGCCGACCCGCGCCTGCAATTGGTGGTCTCGCCGACCACCTCGTTCACCGGCTTCAACCTCAACACCGCCAAGGCACCGTTCCAGGACGAGCGCGTGCGCCAGGCCTTCCGCTTGCTGGCCGACCGCCAGGAGCTGGTAGACCGTGGCCTCAACGGTTTCGGCCGGGTCGCCAACGACCTCTATTCGCCTAACGACCCGACCTACAACCACGCCATCGCCCAGCGCCCCTATGACCTGGAGCAGGCCCGTTCGCTGCTGCGCCAGGCCGGCGTCAGCGACCTGCGCCTGGAACTGACCACCACCGCCAACGAGGTCAATGCCGCGCTGGTGTTCGCCCAACAAGCGAAGAAGGCCGGGGTGGAAATCAAGGTCACGCCGGTGGACGGCTCGGTGTTCAACGGTCCGCAGAAAGAGCAGTGGCTGATGTCGCCGGGCTCGACCCCGGCGCGCGGCTTCCTCGCCACCGGCCTGCACAACGACGCGCCGCTGGCGATCTACAACCGCAGCAACTTCCGCGACGAGCGTTTCTCGCAACTGTTCACCCAGGCCCTCGGCCAGCCGGACCTGGCCAAGCGCCGCGAGCTGGTGCACGAAGCGCAGACCATCCAGCACCAGCGCGGCGGCCTGCTGATCTGGGGCTTCAGTGACGTGCTCGATGCCGCTTCGAACAAGGTCGGCGGCCTGCACGGCGAACAGACCACCTTTGCCTCCTGGCGCTTTGACAGCCTGTGGTTGAACCATGCCTGATCGCCTGAAAATTTCCCGTTTGCCTGCCTGGCTGCCGTGGTTCGTTGGCCGCCTCGGTTATGGCCTGCTCACCGCCTGGGTCATCAGCCTGGTGGTGTTCCTCGCCACCCAGGCGCTGCCGTCGGACCCGGCGCGGGTCATCCTCGGCCCCGACGCGCCGCTGGAAAGCATCCTCACCCTGCGCCAGCAACTGGGCCTCGACCGGCCGATCCTGCTGCAATACCTGAGCTGGCTGGCCCAGTTGCTGCGCGGCGACCTCGGTGTGTCGCTGGACTCGGCGCAGCCGGTGGCGACCATTCTCTTCGACCGCTTCGGCAATACCCTGGCGCTGCTGCTGGGGGTGTTGCTGCTGGTGCTGCCGCTGGCGCTGGTGATCGGCGTCGGCCTGGCCCTGCGCCGCGACAGCCGCCTGGACCGCTGGGGCCTGGCGGCATTGATCGTGCTCAAGGCCACGCCCGGTTACCTGCTGGCCATCGGTCTGGTGCTGCTGTTCTCGATGCCGCACTTCGACCTGCTGCCGGCGGTGTCGCTGATCGACCCGGACCGGCCGTTGTGGCGGCAACTGCATTACCTCGCGCTGCCGGTGATTGCCCTCAGCCTGACGGCACTGCCGTACCTGGCGCGGCTGGTGCGCGCCTCGATGATCGAGACGCTGGACTCCGACTTCGTCGGCGCCGCCCGCCTGCGCGGTGTGCCGGAACGGCGCATCGTCTGGCGCCACACCTTGCCCAACGCACTGGTGCCGGCGATCCAGGGCGTGGCGCTGACCCTGCGCGTACTGATCGGCGGCGCGCTGCTGGCGGAAGTGGTGTTCAGCTACCCCGGCATCGGCACCTTGCTCAACAGCGCGATCCAGATGCGCGATCTGCCGCTGATCCAGGGCGTGGTGTTGGTCATCACCCTCGGCGTGGTGCTGATCAACCTGCTGGCCGACCTGCTGACCGTCTTGCTGACCCCGAAACTGCGTACCGCGCGCCGTCCCGGACTGATCGCCCGCAACCGCCGTGGCATCCAGAGCTGGTGGCGGCGCCCGGCGGCGAAAGCCCCTTGAAAGGAGTAGAGCATGTTCACTGCACGATTCTGGCGTGAGCCGAGCATTCGCCGCGGCGCCCTGGTGACCCTGGCGGTGGTGCTGCTGGCGCTGTTCGGCCCGTGGCTGGCGCCCCATGCGCCGACCGATATGCTCGGCGGCGTGTACGGCGCGCCCACCGCCGCAGCGCCGCTGGGCCACGATTTCCTTGGCCACGACGTGCTGTCGCGGCTGCTCGCCGGCGGCCTGTCGATTCTCTGGATGTCGCTGGCCGCCGCCAGCCTGGCGCTGGTGGTGGGCAGCGTGCTGGGCATGCTCGCCGGCCTGTCGCGGCAGCGTCTGGACCAGATCATCACCTGGCTGGCGGATGTCTGGCTGGCCTTTCCCGACCTGATCCTGGTGCTGCTGATCGTCTCCATGCTCGGCCGCGCGCCGTGGCTGATTGTCCTCACCGTCGCCATTGCCTTTATTCCCGGCGTGATCCGTCTGGCCCGCGGCAGCGCGGTGTCGGTGGCCAGCCAGGAGTTCGTCGAGGCGGCGCAGATGATGGGTTTTTCCCGCACCCGCATCCTCTTGCGCGAGATTCTGCCGAATGTCCTGACGCCGCTGCTGGTGCACTTCGGCAACATGCTCACCTGGGGCATCGGCATGCTCTCGGGCCTGAGCTTCCTCGGCTACGGCGTCGCCCCGCCGGCGGCGGACTGGGGCCTGATGATCAATGAAAACCAGGCGGGCCTGCTGGTCCAGCCCTGGGCCGTACTGGCCCCGGCGCTGCTGATCGCGGTGTTCGCCTATGGCACCAACTTGCTGGCCGAAGGCATTGCCCGGTACAGCGCGGGAGCGCGCTCATGAATGCATTCGTCCTGTCCGAACCGGTGCAGACCGGCGCCAGCGCCGATGAGGCCCGTGTGGCGGCCTTGCAGGTCGAGGGCCTGCGGGTCGACCTCGACAACGGCAGCGATGTGATCGACCACATCGACTTTAGCCTTGAACCTGGGGAAATCCTCGGTCTGGTGGGCGAGTCGGGTTCCGGCAAGACCACCCTCGCCACCGCCTTGCTCGCCCATGCCCGCCGTGGCGCGCGGATCAGCGGCGGGCGGGTGCGGGTCGCCGGCACCGACTTCCTCGCCCTCGACGGAGAAGGCTTGCGCCGGGCCCGTGGCGGGCTGATCGGTTATGTCGCCCAGGACCCGGCGCTGGCCCTGAACCCGGCGATCCGCATCGGCAACCTGCTGCTGGAAACCCTGCGCGCCCATGAACCGACGCTGGGCCGCGAGGCCTGGGAACAACGCCTGCAGCAGACGCTGGTGGATGTCGGCCTGCCGGGCGACCGCGAATTTCTCCGGCGTTTCGCCCACCAACTGTCTGGCGGCCAGCAGCAGCGGGTGATGCTGGCGCTGGCGTTCATTCTCCGGCCAAAACTGATCGTGCTCGACGAGCCGACCACCGCACTGGACGTCGGCACCCGCGCGCACATCCTGCAAACCGTGCGGCGGTTGTGCAAAGAGCAGGGCGTGGCGGCGGTGTACGTGTCCCACGACCTCGGCGTCATCAAGGACCTGGTGGACCGGGTGATGGTCATGTACGCCGGGCGCATCGTCGAAGTCGCCAGCCGCGAACGGCTGTTCGAGCGGCCCGGCCATCCGTACACCCTCGGCTTGCTCGCGGCGATTCCCGAAGTCGGACGCCAGCGTGTGCTGCGCGCCATCGCCGGGCATGCGCCGGCGCCGGGGCAGCGTCCGGGTGGTTGCGCCTTCGCGGCGCGCTGCGAGCGGCGCAGTGCCGCCTGCGAGCGGGCCGAACCGGCGTTGCAAGCGCTGGACGGCACCCAGCAGGTAGCGTGCCTGCACCCGCAACTGACCACATTGCCCGAGGCGGAAAGCGCGGCGCCGCGGCTGTTTGTCGAAGGACGCACGCCGTTGCTGGAACTGCGCGAACTGAACCTGACCTATGACCGCCAGGTGCTGTTCGACCTGGACCTGCACGTGTACCGCGGCGAATGCCTGGCGGTGGTGGGCGAGTCCGGTTCGGGCAAGACCAGCCTGGCGCGGACCCTGGCCGGCCTTGGCGACAACGCCACCGGCCACTTGAGTTTCGACGGCCAGCCGCTGAGCCTGCTGGCGCGCCAGCGTCCCTCGGCGACGCGGCACCGGATCCAGTACATCTTCCAGAACCCGTACCGCGCCTTGAACCCGCGCCAGACCGTCGCCCAATGCCTGCAAGCGCCGCTGGAACATTTCTTCGGCCTCAAGGGCGCCGCCTGCCGGGCCCGCATCGATGCTGCGCTGACGCGGGTGGCGTTGCCGCTGGAAACCGCGAACAAATACCCGCATCACCTGTCTGGCGGCGAGCGCCAGCGCGTCGCGATTGCGCGGGCGCTGGTCTGCGAGCCTGAAGTGCTGATCTGCGACGAAGTCACCTCGGCCCTCGACGTTTCAGTGCAGGCCGCGATCCTTGCGCTGCTGCGCGAATTGCAGGCGGAAGGCATGACCCTGGTGTTCGTCACCCACGACCTCGGCGTGGTGCGGGCGATTGCCGACCGCATCGTGGTGGTCAAGGAAGGCCGGATCATCGAGGCCGGCGCCAGTGGGGACGTGCTGGACCGGCCGCAGACGGGGTATGTGAAAGGGTTGGTGGAGCAGGCGATGTTTTTGCGGTAGGTGTGCCGACAGATCTTTAGCGTTCTCCAGATCGAGCGCCGCGCGGGCGGCGCTCGATCTTGAGAGCGCTGAAAGCCTGTCGACTAGCACCTGTCCGCGATTCCCCGTTCCCCTGACTAGCGCCTCAAGTCCAGGACCAGTGCACCACCAACGCACGAATTCCCCTACATGCGCCATTCTGGCCCGCAATGTGCACTTACACCTTCCATCGATTACTGATCGATCGATCAGGTCTGCGCGACGGCCCGCAACCCGCGCCCGTGCAGACGTTCTTTAACCGCCGCGTCTGCCTGGGACTGCATGCCAGCCCCAATAAACGCGGTGTTTGTCGGAACCGCTGGAATGTCCCTACCCGAACAGCTTCCGCCCGTGAATTCCACTGCGGGCTGGAGCGCCGAGCTGATGCTGCGCTTCGTTGCACGAGGCGGTAAGACCTGTATTGGTGCGCGGCGTCATTCCGGACCTCTTTTGGTGCAAAGACCCTTCTACCCCGAGGGCGCACCTTGCCACGTTTATGTGCTGCACCCGCCCGGCGGCGTGGTGGGCGGCGACCGTCTGACCCTCGACGTGCACCTGGAACCCGGCAGCCACGCGCTGTTGACCATGCCCGGTGCCACCAAGTTTTATCGCAGCGCCGGCCCCGTTTCGGTGCTCAAGCAGCATTTCCACTTGGCCGAAGGCAGCACCTTGGAGTGGCTGCCTCAAGGCAATATCTGTTTCGACGGCGCCCGGCTCAGCCTGGAAAACCGCTTTACCCTGGCGCCCGGCGCGCGGCTGCTGGCCTGGGAAACGTTGTGCCTGGGCCGGCCGGTGATGGGCGAAGTGTTCAACCACGGCACGCTGGACAGCCGCCTGTTGATCGACCTGCCGGACGATCCCGGCCTGCACGAACGCCTGCGCATCGACGGCGGGCAATTGCACAAGCTTGCCGGTTATCCGCTACAAGCCACCTTTTGCGCCGCGCCCGCCACCGCCGAGTTGCTGGAGCAGGCCCGCGTGCTGCTCGATGAACTCACCGTCCCGGCCGGGGCGACCCTGCTGGGAAAACTGTTGGTGGTCCGCCTGCTGGACCACGACAACCAACGTCTTCAATCCACACTGGCGCGGCTCTGGCACGCGCTGCGCCCGGCCGTCACCGGCCTGGCGCCGTGCCCGCCGCGTATCTGGGCCACCTGAGAGAGCGACCATGGAGCTGACCCCGAGAGAGAAAGACAAACTGCTGCTGTTCACCGCCGCGCTGCTCGCCGAGCGCCGCCGTGACCGTGGCCTGAAACTCAATTACCCGGAAGCGGTGGCGCTGATCAGCGCGACGGTGATGGAGGGCGCCCGCGACGGGCGCACCGTCGCCGAACTGATGAACCTGGGCCGCGAGGTGCTGACCCGCGAGCAGGTGATGGAGGGCGTGCCCGAGATGATCCACGACGTCCAGGTGGAAGCCACCTTTCCCGACGGGACCAAGCTGGTCACCGTCCATGACCCGATCGTCTGAGCGGCGCAACAGGAGAGCAGGATGATTCCCGGAGAAATACAGGTCGCCGCTGGCGACATCGAGCTCAACGCCGGACGCGAGACGATCAGCGTCAGCGTGGCCAACCACGGCGATCGCCCGGTGCAGGTCGGCTCGCACTATCACTTCTTTGAAGTCAACGACACCCTGGTGTTCGAGCGCGAGGTCACCCGCGGCTATCGCCTGGACATTCCCGCCGGCACCGCCGTGCGCTTCGAACCGGGGCAGTCGCGCAGCGTCACGCTGGTGCCTTACGCCGGCAAGCGCGAAGTCTACGGCTTCCAGGGCAAGGTCATGGGCAAGCTGGAGGCGCGGGCATGAGCCGGATTTCCCGTCGGGCCTACGCCGACATGTTCGGCCCCACCGTGGGCGACCGCGTGCGCCTGGCCGATACCGAGTTGTGGGTGGAGGTCGAGAAGGACTTCACGATTTACGGCGAAGAGGTCAAGTTCGGCGGCGGCAAGGTGATCCGCGACGGCATGGGCCAGGGCCAGATGCTCGCCGCCGAGGCCATGGACCTGGTGCTGACCAACGCGCTGATCATCGACCACTGGGGCATCGTCAAGGCCGATATCGGCGTGAAGAACGGCCGCATCGTCGGCATCGGCAAGGCCGGCAACCCCGATGTGCAACCGGGCGTGACCCTGCCGGTGGGGCCGGGCACCGAAGTGATCGCCGCCGAGGGCAAGATCGTCACCGCGGGCGGCATCGACTCACACATTCACTTCATTTGCCCGCAGCAGGTGGAAGAAGCGCTGACCTCCGGCATCACCACTTTCATTGGCGGCGGCACCGGCCCGGCCACCGGCACCAACGCCACCACCTGCACGCCCGGTCCCTGGTATCTGGCGCGGATGCTCCAGGCGGCGGATGAACTGCCGATCAATATCGGCCTGCTCGGCAAGGGCAACGCGTCGCGACCTGAGGCCCTGCGCGAGCAGATCGCCGCCGGCGCGGTGGGGTTGAAACTGCACGAAGACTGGGGCTCGACGCCCGCCGCCATCGACTGCTGCCTGGGCGTGGCCGAGGAAATGGACGTGCAGGTGGCGATCCACACCGACACCCTCAACGAGTCCGGCTGCATCGAGGACACCCTCGCGGCTATCGGCGACCGCACCATCCACACCTTCCACACCGAGGGTGCCGGCGGTGGTCACGCGCCGGACATCATTCGCGCGGCGGGTTTCGCCAACGTGCTGCCGTCGTCCACCAACCCGACCCTGCCGTACACCGTCAATACGGTGGACGAGCACCTCGACATGCTGATGGTCTGTCACCACCTGGACACCAGCATCGCCGAGGACGTGGCCTTCGCCGAGTCACGGATCCGCCGCGAGACCATCGCCGCCGAAGACATCCTGCATGACCTCGGCGCCTTCTCCATGACTTCCTCGGACTCTCAGGCCATGGGCCGGGTCGGCGAGGTGGTGTTGCGCACCTGGCAGGTGGCGCACCAGATGAAACTGCGTCGCGGGCCGCTGGCCGGGGATTCGTCGTACAGCGACAACACCCGGGTCAAGCGCTACATCGCCAAGTACACCATCAACCCGGCGCTGACCCACGGCATCGCCCATGAAGTCGGCTCGCTGGAAGCCGGCAAGCTGGCCGACCTGGTGCTCTGGTCGCCGGCCTTCTTCGGCGTCAAGCCGGCGCTGGTGATCAAGGGCGGGATGATCGCCACGGCGCCGATGGGCGATATCAACGGCTCGATCCCGACGCCGCAGCCGGTGCATTACCGGCCGATGTTCGGCGCCCTCGGCGCGGCGCGGCATGCCACGCGGATGACCTTCCTGTCGAAGGCCGCCCTTGATGGCGGCATCCACGAACAACTGGGCCTGCGCAGCCTGATCGGCCTGGCCCACGGCTGCCGCACGGTGCGCAAGGGCGACATGCTGCACAACGGCCTGATGCCCAACATCGAGGTGGATTCGCAGACCTATGAAGTACGCGCCGATGGCGAGTTGCTGGTGTGCGAGCCGGCCACGATATTGCCCATGGCCCAGCGTTACTTCCTGTTTTAAGCCCAAGGAGAAACCATGATTCTGTTGACCCGCCGGGTGACCGAAGCCGATGCCGCGGCGACCACCACGGCAACCCTGAACCTGGACACGCGGATCAAGAGCCGGGTGCGCATCACCCTTGATGACGGTCGCGATGCCGGCCTGCTGCTGGAGCGCGGTCAGTTGATTCGCGGCGGCGAGTTGCTGGCGGACGGCGAGGGCAGGGAGGTGGTGCGGATCATCGCCGCCGCCGAGGCCGTCTCGACCGTGCGCTGCGACGACGCGCTGCTGCTGGCCCGCGCCGCCTATCACCTGGGCAACCGCCATGTGCCGCTGCAGATCGAGGCCGGTTTCGTGCGCTACCAGCACGACTATGTGCTGGACGACATGGTTCGCGGTTTCGGCCTGGAGGTGACGCTGGAGCAAGCGCCGTTCGAGCCCGAGGCCGGCGCCTACCAGAGCGCGCCGCACAGCCATGCCCACAGTCATGGTCAGGTTCAGGACCATCCCTTTATTCGCCTGCCTGCCCAGGCCCACTGATTCCAACAAGGAGCACCCCATGAAGAAGTCTCTTGCCCTGGCTTTGCTGCTGGTCGCCGTACCGGCCCTGGCCCACCCCGGTCACGACGCCAACCCGCTGCAGGACGGCCTGCTGCACCCGCTGACCGGCCTCGATCACTTGCTGATGCTGATCGGCACCGGCGTGCTCGCCGCGCTGACCCGCAGCCGCTTGACCCTGCCGCTGCTGACCCTGTGCGCCATGTTCAGCGGCGCGGTGCTAGGCCACCTGTTCGGCGGCGTGATCGGCATGGAAGCGATGATCCTCGGCTCGCTGCTGGTGGCGGGCGCCGCGTTGCTGCTGCCACGTCGCCAGGTACTGCTGTCGCTGGTGATGCCGGTGTTCGCGCTGTTCCACGGCTGGGCGCACGGCGTTGAATCCAGCCCGGGTGCGTTCTGGGTGTTCAGCGCCGGCTTCGTCACCGTCAGCGGCCTGTTGCTCCTGGCCGGCTTTGGCGTGGGTTGCCTGCTGCGCCGCCACACCCGCCTGCAACAAGCCTTCGGCGGCGGCCTGTTGGCCGGTGCGGCCGTGATGCTGGCGGGCTGATGAGCAGCGACCTGAAATTGCTGCGCCTGCTGCAACTGGCCAGCCCGAACCTGCCGGTGGGTGGTTTCACCTACTCGCAGGGGCTGGAATGGGCGGTGGAGGCCGGCTGGGTGCGCGGCGCCGCGGGCTTTGCCGACTGGCAGCGCCAGCAGTTGCACGACACCCTCGGCTACCTCGACTGGCCCTTGCTGGCGCGGCTGTACCACGCGTGCGAAGCCGGCGATGTCGCCGCGTTCGCGCAGTGGAGCCGATTTCTGCTGAGCAACCGCGAAACTGCCGAGCTTCGCACCGAAGAACGCCAGCGCGGCATGGCCCTGATGCGCCTGCTGGATGGCTGGCAAATGGGCCAGGATCCGGCGTGGCGCGCCAGCCTGGAACTCAGCCAACTCGGCGGCATGGCCTGGCTCGCGGTGCACTGGCAGATCCCGCTGCGCGACCTGGCGCTGGGGCATGGCTTTATCTGGCTGGAAGGCGCGGTGATGGCCGGGGTCAAGCTGGTGCCGTTCGGCCAGCAGGCGGCGCAGACACTGCTGCGTGATCTTTCCGAAGAACTGCCCGCGGTCCTCGAACGGGCCCTGGCCTTGCCTGACGAGCAACTCGGCGGCGGCCTGCCGCTGCTGGCGATTGCCTCGTCCCGGCACGAAACCCAATACACCCGATTGTTCCGATCCTGAGGAATCCCCTATGCAAAGTTACAAACAACCCCTGCGTGTCGGCGTCGGCGGCCCGGTCGGGTCCGGCAAGACCGCGCTGCTCGAAGCGCTGTGCAAGGCCATGCGCGACCACTACGAAATCGCCGTGGTGACCAACGACATCTACACCAAGGAAGACCAGCGCATCCTCACCGAGGCTGGCGCCCTGGCGCCGGAGCGCATCGTCGGCGTGGAAACCGGCGGCTGCCCGCACACCGCGATCCGCGAAGACGCCTCGATGAACCTGGCGGCGGTGGAAGAACTGGCGCGCACCTTCGGCAACCTGGACGTGATCTTCGTCGAGAGCGGCGGTGACAACCTCAGTGCCACCTTCAGCCCGGAGCTGGCGGACCTCACGGTCTACGTGATCGACGTCGCCGAAGGCGAGAAAATCCCGCGCAAGGGCGGGCCGGGCATCACCAAGTCGGATTTCCTGGTGATCAACAAGATCGACCTCGCGCCGTATGTCGGTGCTTCGCTGGAAGTGATGGAACGCGACACCCAGCGCATGCGCCCCGAACGGCCGTGGGCGTTCACCAACCTGAAGACCGGGCATGGTTTGCAGACGCTGATCGACTTCATCGTTGACCGGGGGATGCTGGAGGCGGCGAAGGTGGGGTGACGGGCTGAGGGAGATCTGGCGGCCTTCACTCGATGTGTTCTAAGGTTGCCAGTCCCCGTGTGAGAAGGAACTCAAGATGAAGCACCCGCACCTGCTTTTCGCCGCGCTGTCGCTCGGTGCCAGTCTGCCGGTCCAGGCCGCCTTGCCCGGCGCGCCGGCCTATATCGACGACAGCGGCTACCTGCAAGCGGCGAAGCAACGCATCCTGCCGGCGATGTTCGAACAGCAACTCACCAGCACGCAGTACATCGCCAAGGCCGACAACCCGCTGATCACGGTGGCCGAAGCCAGTGATTTCCACCAGACCAGCACCTACGAACAAACCCGCGCCTGGCTGAAAAAACTGGCCGCCGCGTCTGGTGGTCGGGTGGTGCTTAGCGACCTGCCGGAAAAGAGCGCCGAAGGTTACCCGATGCTGCTGGCGGTGGCCTCCACCAGCGCCGACAAGTCACCCGCCGGGCTGAAGAAGTCCGGCAAGCCGACCATTTTCGTCGAGGCCGAGATTCACCCCGGCGAGTCCAACGGCAAGGACGCCATGTTCATGCTGCTGCGCGATATGACCAACGGCGACAAAGCGCTGGCCGGGCTGCTGGACCGGGTCAATATCCTCTTCATTCCCACCGTCAATATCGACGGCGATGTGCGCCGCAGCCCCTACGGCCGCATCAACCAGAACGGCCCGGACGTCAGCGGCTGGCGGGTCAATGGCCTGAACTACAACCTCAACCGCGACTTCACCAAGCTCGACAGTGCCGAGATCCGCAACGTCGCCTGGGTGTTCAACACCTACGAACTGAGCTTCTTCGCTGACACCCATTCCACCGACGGCGCCATGTACCCCTACGACAGCTCGTATTGCCACAACGGCAACGGCTGGTCGCCGGCCAGCAGCGCGTGGATGGACGAAGTGATGAAAGCGCCGGTGTACCGTGCGTTGCAGGACGAAGGCCATGTGGTTCATGAGTGCATCAGCTTCAACGACAACCAGGACCCGACCCAGGGCTATTACCCGTACCGCACCGACCTGGCGCGGTTCTCCAACCAGTACGGCGATATCCGCAACGTGCCGTCGATCCTCATCGAACAGCACGCCTTGCACCCGTACAAGACCCAGGTGCTGGGCAACTACGTGATGCTCAAGCGCATGTTCCAAGTGATCGGCGAGCAGTCGACTTCGCTACGCGCCGCCATCGCCAAGGACCGCGCCCGCCTGGCGGCGCAGAAGGATGTGATCCTGACCTGGAAGCCGGGCAAGGCCGAGACCGTGCCGTTCACCGTGGGCGACTACCGCTACGACACCTCGCCGATCACCGGGACCAAGACCATCGTTTGGAGCAATCAGCCGAAGAACCTCGAAGTGCCGGTCACCGGCAACAGCGAGCCGGACCTGATCACCAAACGGCCGAAGCAGTACATCGTGCCGGCGCAGTGGCGCGAGGTGATCGCCCGCCTCAAGGCCCATGGCATCGACATGCGCACCCTCGACAAGCCCACCGCCGTGGCCGTGACCCTGTACCGCATGGACGAGGTGAAAGTGGCGGGCGGCTTCGAACCGGACCGGGCCAAGAGCAACGAGATTCCCGGCTACGAGGGGCATCTGCTGGTCAGCGGCGTGGCCAAACCGTTCGAGCGACTGCAGACCTTCCCGGCGGGGTCGGTGGTGATCAATGTCGACCAGCCGCTCGGTGTGCTGGCGATCAACCTGCTGTACCCGGAAAGTCCCGATTCGTTCTGGGCCTGGGGCTTTTTCAACTCGACCCTGGTGGTGGCGGAAGAGCCCGAGGAATACGTGATGGAGCCCATGGCGCGGAAGATGTTGGAGGAAAGCCCGGCGCTCAAGGTCGAGTTTGAGCGCAAGCTCAACGACGATCCGGCGTTCGCCGCCGACCCGCGGGCGCGCTTGAGCTGGTTCTATCAGCGCACGCCGTTCTATGACGTGAACGCCTTCGTGTACCCGGTGGGCGTGGTGTATTGAAGCGCGCCGGTCCCGCCCCGGGACCGGCATGGTTTACACCGAACGGGTAATCCCGCCGTCGACCCGCAGGTTCTGCCCGGTGATATAGGCCGCGCCCGGCGAGGCGAGGAAGGCCACGGTGGCGGCGATTTCCTCGCTGCTGCCGTAGCGCTGCAACGGCACGCTGGCGCGGCGTTCCTCGGTGGCCGGGAGGCTGTCGATCCAGCCGGGGAGGACGTTGTTCATGCGCAGGTTGTCGCGGGCGTAGGTGTCGGCAAAGATCTTGCTGAACGAGGCCAGGCCGGCGCGGAACACGGCGGAGGTGGGGAACATCTCGCTCGGCTCGAACGCCCAGGCGCTGGAGATATTGATGATCACGCCGTCGCGCTGGCGCTGCATGATCGGCGTCACCAGGCGGGTCGGGCGGATCACGTTGAGCAGGTAGGTGTCGAGGCCGCGGTGCCAGTCGTCGTCGCTGATTTCCAGGATCGGCGCCCGCGGGCCATGGCCGGCGCTGTTGACCAGCACGTCGATGCGACCCCAGCGCGCCTGCACCTGGTCCACCAGTTGCCTGAGGTCGTCGTTGGATTGGTTGGAGCCGGTCACGCCGATGCCGCCCAGTTCTTCGGCCAGCGCCTCGCCCTTGCCGGAGGAGGAGAGGATGCCGACCTTGAAGCCGTCCGCCGCCAGCCGGCGTGCCGCCGCCGCGCCCATGCCGCTGCCGCCGGCGGTGATGATCGCCACTTTTTCTACCGTCATTGATCATGCTCCTGTGATTCGAGGTTTAAGCTGGACCAAGGCTAGCAGCCACGCGACCGGCCAGAGAGTCAGTTTTCCATCGTCCAGCCAGTAGAAAATCTATCGCCATGCCAGAACAGTCGCTCGTCCCGCTCGAGGTTGCTCACGGTCATGATCGGCTGTTTGTCGATCACCGCTCCGGCAGCGGTTCGGCGCACCTGCTGGCGATTCATGGTGGCGGCGCGGCGCAGGCGGGGATATTCGACGGCGTGCGCGCTGAACTGGCGCAGCACGGCGTGGGTTCCACGGCGTTCGATTGCATCGGTCACGGCCGGACCGGGGGCGACAAGTTCGGCACCTCGCTGCAGGAGCGCACTGCCCAGGCCCGGGCGGTAATCGAAGCAACCCGAAGACCGACGGCAATCATCGGGTCGAGCATGGGCGCCTACAACGCCATCCGTCTCAGCGAAGCCCTTGATTTGCGGGCGCTGGTGCTGGTGGTCCCCGGTGTTTATTGCCCTGAGGCCTACGACGTGCCATTCGGCCCGGCATTTTCCCGACTGATCCGCCAGCCACGCAGTTGGGCCGACAGCGATGCCTGGATGACGCTTTCGCGTTTCCGCGGCCGCCTGCTGGTGATCGCTGCCGGCCAGGACGAAGTAGTGCCGCCGGAGATTCCGCAACGGCTGCACGACGCGGCGGTCAATGCCGAATGGCGCTCGCTGCTGGTCGTCCCGGATGCGCCGCACAGTGGGTTGCTGGCGCGGATGCTGGACGATCCCCGATGGCGCGGTGTGTTTCTGCGGCGTTTGATCGACTGCGTGGGCGTCTGAGTCGGGTAATTGTTGCAACTCTTTTCTATGTCCCTCCGGAATCGTCGGGCTTATCCCACCGTTCAAGGCGTCCGCCAGCGTGTCCGATCCGCCCCGGACCAGCAGCGGGGCATTCAATCCGGGGACGCCTGCGATGGCCCGTTCGGCGCGCTTTCGTGTATCGATAAAGTCATGATCAGTAAGGTCTTTTGCCTCTTGCGCGGGCGCTGTTGGACGGTCGCCGGCATACAGCTCCGAAGGTTGTTCGCGCGGATCTGCGAGGCGCTGAGGGTAACCGCATCCGGCTCAGGGTAGGGGGACCAATAGCGGCAAACAGACATTAGTGTCATATTGAGATCAATCGTTTGCGAATGTTACTATTCCCTTACTGAAAGTATGGGCAAAAACAGGGCAACGGATGCCCAAGTACACCCGGTTCCCGCGCTGGGAAACTGCACGGATGCCAGTGTGAATCCCTTCGGAACACCTCTGCGCACCAGGGTCTGTACGGGCTTTTTCGTACACGGCCTGATTCCCCACGGCTTCAGCGTCATGACATTACTCCCGGTTTTTTGGGCTTGCCGACTACCGTTACCTGCGGACCGGCGAGGATGAATTCACAGGTTGGAGAAAGGTATGTCACAGGCATTCACGCTGAAGAACCTCAGCGTTACCCGCAAACTCGGCCTGGGTTTCGGCCTGCTGTTGTCGTTTGCCTTGCTGTTGTCGCTGCTGGGGGGCTTCGGGCTGCAGAACAGCAGTGCGTCGCTGAAGCGCATCAGTTTCATCAGTAGCCTGTTCGACGAGATCGTCTTCACCCGCGAAGCCAACTACAACCTCGCCCTGAGCAGCGATGCCCAGCACCAGGCCCTGCACCAGGAACACCACGCCAAGCTCAAACAAGGCTTCGACCAGTTGGTGCTGGATGCCCGCGAAGGCCGCTGGCCGGCCCAGGACCTCGGCGCCGCGCAGAAGCTGCGCGCCGACCTCGACACCTACTCCACGGCTCGCGACCAGGCCCGTTCGGTGGCCGAGCTGACCGCCGCCAACCAGTTGCTGTCACGTCTGCAGGACGGCGCCAACGAACTGTATTACGCCGAAGAAGCGCGCGCCTCCGAGCAAGTGAAGAGCACCCATATGGGTCTGGCCGTCGTGACCCTGGTGGCGATCCTCTGCGGCATCGCCGTCGCGCTGCTGATCAGCCGGCAGATCGTCTACCCGCTGCGCCAGGCCGTGCAGGCGGCACAGCGTATCGCCGGCGGCGACCTCACCGCTGACATCAAGGTCGAGCGCAGTGACGAACTGGGCGTGTTGCTGGGGGCGTTGAACACCATGAACGCCAGCCTGCGCGAAGTGATTTCGCAAATTGGCTGTGGCTCGCAGCAACTGGCGGCTTCGGCCTCGCAACTGGCGGCGATCACCAGCACCACCCAGGAAGGCATCGACAGCCAGCGCAACGAGACCGACATGGTGGCCACTGCGATGAACGAGATCGCCATGACCGTGCAGGAAGTCGCGAAGAACTCGGAAGAGGCGGCCAGCGCCGCCAAGGGCGCCGATCACGAGGTCAGCAGCGTGTTGGCGATGTCGCAACAGGCGATCCGCCAGATCGAGGAAATGGCCAGCGGCGTCGGCACCTCGGCGGAGTCGCTGGGGCGTCTGCAACAGGAGTGCGGGCGTATCGGCGCGATCCTCGACGTGATCAAGGCCGTGGCCGAACAGACCAACCTGCTGGCGCTCAACGCTGCCATCGAAGCGGCACGGGCCGGCGATGCCGGGCGCGGGTTCGCCGTGGTCGCCGACGAAGTGCGCAACCTGGCGCAACGGACCCAGGCGTCGTCCAGCGAGATCGAGCAACTGATCGTCACGCTGCAACACATCGCCGACGAAAGCACCGGGATGATGAAGACCAACCTGCAGCAGACCAGCGCCTCCGTCACCGGCGTGCGCGACACTGGCATGGCCCTGGAGCACATCACCCGCCAAGTGTCGAATATCCAGCAGATGAGTGAACTGATCGCCACTGCGGCGGAAGAGCAGGCGGCGGTGACCGAGGAGATCAACCAGAGCGTGACCCGCGTGCGCGAAACCGCCGAGGAGTCCGCCACCGCCAGCGCGGAAATCTCCGCGGCGAGCACCGAACTCAAGCACCTGAGCAATCGGTTGCACGGGATGGTCGGGCATTTCCGTTTCTGAAGCGCTTTGCGCCGGCGCATCTGATCCGTATTTTTCAGTGCTTTCTGCCTCTGTTATGCAAACAGCCGCTTGCCGACAATAAGCCCCGTAAAGGCGTGGTTGGCGGCGGTTGTTGCGCTGCTCCCGTCTGAACCGTTGTTTAGGTAATCGGAGGCAGTGATGGGCAAGATGGCGATTTTTCTGTTCGGGTTTCTGGCGTTGGCGATTCTGATTGGCGCGTTGGGGACGATTTCTCCGGTTTGAAGTATTGAAAACGGAGGTCGATCCGCGGGAGTTTCGCCCGCACCTGACGCTGATGCGCGATTTCCGTGATGGCGTCCCGGAGACGGCGCTGGGTACGGAGTTTCGGCTGCTGGCCGAGGCATTTGTGCTGTACGAATCGTCCAAGGGGCGCTATCAGGCCGTCGGGCAGTGGCCGTTGCGGGCCGGGTAAGGCGTTTTTGTCGTCACCGTCCTGACGGGCCGCTTCTATACTCGGAAAACGGACGCTGAACGCGTCCGGGGCGGGCGCCCGTGCAGGGTGCCCCGGTGTAGTCCCTCGATTCCGGCGGGGCGCAATCGTGAAACAGCCTGTGCTGTCTGTCGCTTTGTTCGTCGGCGTGTTGTTGACGCTGGGTGGCTGCGGCTCCAGATCTCGCACGCCGGAGCCACCTCCGGTGGTGCTGTCGCAGGCCGCCTGGCAGCAAGTGGATCGTGAAATCGTCGTGGCCTCGCGCGGCGCCACGGGCTCGGCGGGGGATTATGCGCGCCGCTCCATGCGGGTCTGGCGCGAGCGCGTACAGGCCCGCACCGAAGAAGACTTCATTCCCTGGTTCACCGGTTATTGGACCCAGCAATGGCTGACCCTCAAGGTCGCCTGGTACAAGATGAGCCAGAACAAGAACGACACCCAACCGGACAATCGCTTGGCGCTGTACCTGCAGGAGCAGTATCGCGAACGGGTGCTGGAGCCGGTGGCTGAAGAGATCAATCCCGACCTGATCCGCGAACGCGCCACTGAACTCTATGTGCAGTTGCTCGGCCAGCAAGTGCAGGGCATTGCCCAGCGCTATCGGGCGCCGCCGGAGCAGTTCGCCCTGCACCTGAACCGTATTCCCGCGATTGCCCTGGGCCCGCCGCCGGCACGGGATGCCAGCATTCAGCAGGCGCTTGCGGCGCGGCCGTTCCTGCAGCTTCCCGCCTGGCTCGCCCTCGACGAACAGATCCGCAAGGCCGCAGCGAGCAATGCCACGGCTTCGGACACCGGCCTGTCGTCGGTGGCCAGCAAGGCCAGCACGCGTCTTGAAGCGACGTTGGCCCCGCGCGGCGCGGCCAGCGCGGTAGCCGCGGCGGTCGGCAAGGCGGCTGGCCTGCTGATCTCCGTGGCCTCGGCCGGCATCGGCGCGATGATGCACGAGAGCGACCGGCCGGAAATGGTCGAGCAGTTGCGGGTGATCCTCAATGTGGCGCTGAACGAGGAGTGGCAGAGCCTGATGGAGAATCATGCCTCTGGGGTAATGGCGGGTGTGTGGTCGATGGCGGGACAGATCGAAGGGCGCCTGGGGGCGCAGTCGGAAATGGCGCCGAGGATGGATGCTTTCCTTAGATAAATCATTAAAAACAAATAGTTATGATCTTTTATTGATTTGTTTTGTGAGGTTAAAGAAGAACAATCTAACCCAGTGCTTTTATCGTAAAAATACTTATATTTCAGCAGCTTGAATGATTTAGTTAATGTTGATTGGATTTTGAGTCAGACAAAAAAGCCGCATCAAGGTGTCCTTGATGCGGCTTTTTTCATGATTAAAAAATCAACTAAATCATGATATTGCGTGGCTTTTCTCAAGCAATGCTTTGGGTCTTGCTCTGCTGCCGTTTGGTCGCCTGGGTACGGCAGGCATTGCCGAACGCTTCGAACATCCTCACCGAATCAGGGTTCTTCGCGGCTTGCCATTCCGGGTGCCACTGCACCGCGAACAGGAACGGCGACAGGCTTGGCGCATGGATCGCCTCGACCAGGCCGTCTTCGGCACGGGCCAGCGGCTCGACGCCTTCACCCAGGGTTTTCAGGCCTTGGCCATGCAGCGAGTTGACGCGAATCTCGTCGCTCTGCAGCAGTTCCTGCAACCAGCTTCCGGGCTCGATGCGCACGCTGTGCACCGCGCTGTACTGCACCTCCACCGGATCTTCCGGGTTTTCCCGGTGATCGTTGAAGCCAGGCTCGGCGTAGACCTTCTGGTAGATGTCGCCACCCAGCGCCACGTTGATTTCCTGCATGCCGCGGCAGATACCAAAGATCGGCAGGCCACGGGCGATGGCCAACTGCACCAGCGGCAGGTCGAAGAGGTCGCGGTTGCGGTCCTGACCCTTGCCTGGAGTCTGGTTTTCCTGGCCGTAGAGGGCCGGGTCGATATTGCTGCCGGCGCCGGTCAGGTACACACCGTCAGCCATGTCCAGATACTGTTCGAGGTCTTCGGTGCCGCAGCAGGTCGGAACCAGGAGGGGGACGCAGTCAGCGTGTTCGACCAGCGGCACGATGTACTTGTGGGTCATCACTTGATAGTCGTGACCCTTGCGCTCTTGAGAGCCCATGGTCATCAGGACGACAGGTTTGCGGGCTTTTTGATTCTTATTGCCAATGTTGCTGTTGGGCATATGTCACCTTGGGACAGGCGCGGCCTGTCATTGTTGTGCAGGCGCGCCGATTGCTGCAGGGCGCTACCCGAGGTTTCGAGCACTGCCGGGTGTGCACGCGAACGTCGATTCCCGGTCGAAACCTGCCGCATAGCTTGCCAGAGCCGTTAAATATATCAAGCGGATTAACCGTTTCGTGTGCATATTTTTTAACGTAAGACCTTTGATTTATCGTTTAACTCTCTGATTGGCCTCAGGTAAATGTGATTTTTAGCGGACACGGCAGTTCATTATATTTGACGAGCCTTTCACCGCTGTCCGCACCGTGGCCATTACGGGCCTTGCGGCCCGAAAGCCCCGCTCTTAAGCTTCAGAACCTCCGTTGATATCAGCCTGCCCATGCCCAGTCCAAGACCGTCCCTGACCCTCACGCTGTTGCAAGCCCGCGAAGCCACCATGGCCTTCTTCCGCCCGTCGCTCAACGCGCACGGCCTCACCGAGCAGCAGTGGCGGGTGATCCGCATCCTGCGCCAGCAAGGCGAGCTGGAAAGCCATCAACTGGCCGAACAGGCCTGCATTCTCAAACCGAGCATGACCGGCGTGCTGAGTCGCCTTGAGCGCGACGGCCTGGTGCGGCGCAAGAAATCCGTGCAGGACCAGCGCCGGGTCTTTGTCAGCCTCACCGAGCAGGGCCAGCAGTGCTTCGTGGACATGAGCGAAGACATGGAGCGCAACTACCAGCGCATCCTCGAACAGTTCGGCGACGCCAAGCTGCAAACGCTGCTGGGGCTGCTCAACGAGTTGAAGGGCGTCAAGCCCTGAGGGGGCGGCTGTTCGCGCAACTGAAAAGTCCTACATATACTGTCGGTTATCCGCAACAGCTTGCCGTCGTTGGTCGGACCACGACGTCTCAACGCCGGTGGTAGTGGCCGTATCTGAAGTAACCCGCTCGCGAGTCGTCATTTCAGGCGCTTAAGAGAGGCTATGGCGATGGATATCATCAGTCTGATCATTCAGATCATCAGCGGTGTGGTAGGCGGCAACGCGGCGGGCATGAGCAAACAAGGCATGGGGCCGCTGCTCAATTCGATTCTTGGCGGGGTGGGTGGCGTGGTGCTGGGGCAGATCCTGGCGTCATTCACCGGCGATCAGAGCCTGGCCCAGGCTGGCGCGGCAGGCACCCTGGATTTGCCCGCGATCATCAGCAGCGTGGTGGGCGGCGGGGCTGGCGGGGCGGTGCTGACGTTTATCGTCGGGCTGATCAAGAACAAGCTGCAGCCGCATTAGCCACAAAATAGGGCCAGTCAGTTAAGCCCGTCGAGACCCTTCGCGAGCAAGCTCGCTCCTACACTGTAGGAGCGAGCTTGCTCGCGAAGGGCATTACTGCATCGTAGGCCCTTTCTTCAATGAGTCGGGCAACCCTCGGCCTTCACCGTGCGCACCGTCGTTGCCGGATTGCGCGCCAGCTTCTCGCCCACCCTGGCAGGCCTTGGCTGCAACTCGCCACCGCAGTTCGGGCACTTGCCCTTCAACTGACCTTCCGCACAGCTGCGGCAGTAGGTGCATTCGAACGAGCAGATCAGTGCATCGCGGCTGTCGCCTGGCAGGTCGGTGGCGCAGCATTCACAGCAGGGGCGCAGTTCAAGCATTGAAGGTAGTCCTTTGAGGTATGCCGAAGCGTTAAATTGAAGCAACGCTGATGGCAATGCAATAGCGCGGTCAGGGACGGTACAGATGCGCGTGGCCCGCCCGGTAAAGCGCGGACTCACTGAAATTGTCGCTGGCAAGCACCCGGCCCACCAGGATCAGCGCCGTGCGGCGGAATCCTTTGCGTTCCGTCTGCTCGACGATGTCGTCCAGCGTGCCCAGCACCCAGTCCTGGTCCGGCCAGGTGGCGCGATGGACCACGGCGATCGGGCAGTCGCCGCCGTAATGCGGGCGCAGTTGCTCGACGATCTTTGGCAGATGCCGCACCCCGAGGTGAATCGCCATGGTTGTCTTGTGGCTGGCCAGGCTGGCCAGCGCTTCACCTTCGGGCATAGGGGAGCTGTCGGCGAAGCGGGTGAGGATCACGCTCTGGGCGATGTCCGGCAGTGTCAGTTCGCAGCCGAGCAGGGCGGCGCTGGCCGCAGTGGCGGTCACGCCGGGGATGATCTGGTAAGGAATGCCCAGTTCACGCAGATGGCGAATTTGCTCGCCGATGGCGCCGTACAGGGCGGGGTCGCCGCTGTGCACCCGGGCCACGTCCTGGCCCTTGGCATGGGCGGCGCTGATCGCCGCGATGATCTGCTCCAGGTGCAACTCGGCGCTGTTGATGACGGTCTCGGCCTGGTGCCCTTCGAGCACTGCGGCGGGCACCAGGGAACCGGCGTAGATGATGACCGGGCACTGGCGGATCAGGCGCTGGCCCTTGACGGTGATCAGCTCCGGGTCGCCGGGGCCGGCGCCGATGAAATAGACGGTCATGGCAAATCCTTGAACGAGAGGGGGCGGATTATCCGCCAAACGACGGCGCCCAGGCCAATGCCAGGGTCATATCGTCCTGGACGATGCGGGTGACCCGCAGTTGTGCGGGAAGGCCGCTGACCTGTTCGGCCAGCGCCAGGGCACAGCTCTCGGCCACGCCATGGCAGCCGCTGTGGCGAAAGGCGACCGGCGAGCGGTGGCTGAGGCGGGCGGCGAAGGGCGCCAGTTGCGCGGCGCTGAAGAAACTCAGCGGCAGGGCAAGTTGCGCGGCCAGTTGCAGCAGGCCGGGTTCGTCGTGCTTGAGATCGATGCTGGCCAGGCCGGCGAGGGCTTCGAGAGGGAGGTCATGGGCTTTCAAGGTCCGCCTTAGCAGCCCGGCCAGATTATCGGCCGGACTGCTGCGGCGGCAGCCCAGCCCGGCGAACAGCGGGGTTGCGCCGGGCGGGAAGGGCATCACGCAGCCTGGCGGCGGTACAGCCAGGCGCTGATCAGGCCGAGGGCGACCCAGAACGCCGCATTGGTCAGCAGCGAAGCGACGATGAACTGCGACTCCAGCGCTTCTGGTGCCAGGCTTTCGTGCACTTCCGGTTGCGGCGCGCCGATCACATGCGGCAGCACCAGCAGCACCAGGCCCACGGCCTTGAGCAGCCAGTTACCGGCGAACACCATCAGCGCCAGGCCAACGGCGGTCGCCGCGGCGGTGCCAATCCACCAGTACTGACGCAGGGCCAGGTCGGCGGCGGCGGTACCCGGCAGTTCCGGCGGCAGGCCCAGGTTCGGCGCCAGGCAGAACACGGCGAAACCGCCGAGCCCCCACAGCGCACCCGTGGTGACGCGGCCTGGGCGACGCAGCGTGTACATGGCGGCGAGCAGCAGGGCAAAGCCGACCGCGACCACCAGATTGCCGCCCGTGGTGGACAGCACGCGCTGCCAGCCATCTTCCGGCGACCAGGCTTCGGCGTCGTGATGATGCTCCGCGCCCGCCGCGGCGTCGGCGTGCTCGTGTTCTTGTACGGCCGGGGCCGCGGTTTCATAGGTTTCCGCCTGGAGAATCAGCGGCGCGACCCAGAAGCTTTGCAGCAGGGTCAGCAGCAGTGCGGCCAGCAGGCCGGCGAAGCCTGCGGTGCGAGCGATGCGCATGAACATTCGGGCAGGCCTCAGTGGCAAGGGAAAGCGGCGCTGTGACGGGTATCGTGCGCGGCGTTGTGCACCGCTTCGATGTGCGAGAAGCCGGCGAAGTAGACCAGGCACAGGCCCAGCACCGAGGCGCTGACGGCAGCGACGATGCGCTGGCTGAGGGTGGTCGGGGTGGCGATGGCGTGACTGGCGATGATCGGCATGGCGCTTTCCTCTTGGTGTTGTCGGCAACAGGCAAGCGCGAAGAACCCCTGGCCGGAATCGCCCAGGGGCTGCAACGTCGCCCGCCCACCGCGGGTTTGGTCAATGCTGTTGTTCAGGCCGGTCTCCGGGCTTGCGAGGGCATTTCGCCGTGGCGTCACCTTCCCATGCCCGCAGGCACAGTGGTCTTGACGCTTTCCTCGCTTACCGTTGCGGGGGCAGCACCGGAATTTACCGGTTTCCCGTTTCACCTTGTAACAAAAAGGCACCCAAACGAATCGCGCTAGGAAATCACGCGCGTTGACATCCGTCAATACAGCGGTTGACCGGCTTCGGGGCACTGCGTAGCCTTGCCGGTTCGAGGTTCTCTGGCACGGGCCGGAGCTAAGACGGGAACGCGGTGCGCCTTTTTCAGGCCAGGCCGCGGCTGCCCCCGCAACTGTAAGCGCTGCTCCCATCGACACAGCCACTGCCGAACCGGCGGGAAGGCGTCGATGCCGCCCTGAAGGGCACAGCGCGAGCCAGGAGACCTGCCTCGTTCAGTTTCCGACTTTCAACCGGGCGGGGTGATCCGGTGGCGAACGCGCCCAGGCTGCATGCCTGCGGCTCCCGTCCCGCATGCCCGCCATCCTGCCAAGGGCATCCGACATGAAAACACTGGCCAAACTCCCCGTCACCATCGTTACCGGCTTTCTCGGCTCGGGCAAAACCACCTTGCTGCGGCACATGCTGGACAACGCCCAGGGCCGCCGTATCGCGGTGATCGTCAATGAATTCGGCGAGCTGGGCATCGACGGCGAAATCCTCAAGCAGTGCAGCATCGGCTGTACCGAAGAAGAAGCCTGCGGCCGGGTTTACGAACTGGCCAACGGCTGCCTGTGCTGCACCGTTCAGGAAGAATTCTTCCCGGTCATGCGTGAACTGGTGGCCCGCCGTGGCGACCTCGACCACATCCTGATCGAAACCAGCGGCCTGGCGCTGCCCAAGCCGTTGGTGCAAGCCTTCCAATGGCCGGAAATCCGCAACGCCTGCACCGTTGACGCGGTGATCACTGTGGTCGACAGCCCGGCCGTGGCCGCCGGCACCTTCGCCGCCTTCCCGGAACAGGTCGATGCCCAGCGCAAGCTGGACCCGAATCTGGATCACGAATCCCCGCTGCACGAATTGTTCGCCGACCAACTGGCCAGCGCCGACCTCGTCGTCCTCAACAAGGCCGACCTGATCGCTGCCGATGCCCTGGCCGCCGTGCGCGCCGAAGTGGCTGAAGAGCTGCCGCCTGCCGTGAAGGTGATCGAAGCCAGCAAAGGCGTGCTGCCGCTGGAAGTGCTGCTGGGCCTGGGCGCCGAGTCGGAAGCCCATATCGACGGCCGCCGTACCCACCACGACAGCCATCACGACGATGATGACCACGACGACCACGACCACGACGCCTTCGATTCCATTTCCCTGGAACTGCCCGAAGCCGACGAAGCCCTGCTGCTCGACGCCCTCACCCAGTTGGTGGTGGACAGCGGCATTCTGCGGGTCAAGGGTTTCGCGGCGATTCCCGGCAAGCCGATGCGCCTGCTGATCCAGGGCGTTGGTACGCGCTTCGACAAACACTTCGACCGCGCCTGGCGCAGTGACGAAGCGCGGGTCACGCGCCTGGTGCTGATCGGTCAGGAACTCGACGCCGAGGCGCTGCAAGCCCGTCTGCGCGCGGCCCTGGGCGCCTGATCCATGCACCTGCTGCGGACCCAGCCCGGCGGCTTCGTGCCGGACGACAGCATTGCCGACCTCGGGCAGACTCCCGCCGAGCTGGTGATCCTTTGCAGCGGTGACTCGCACCTGGCGCTGCTGGCGGAAACCGCCCGCGAGCTGCCGGACGACTACCCCAGCCTGCGCCTGGCCAATCCGATGCAGGTGCAGAACCATGCGTCGGTCGACCTGTATGTCGATCAGGTGCTGCGCCACGCCAAGGTCATCCTGGTGTCGCTGCATGGCGGCATCGGCTATTGGCGCTACGGCGTCGAGCAACTGGTGGCCCTGGCCGAGCGCGGCGTGCAACTGATTCTGGTACCGGGCGACGACCGCCCGGACCCGGAGCTGAGCAGCCTGGGCACGGTCACCGGCGAGCAGGCCGAGCGGCTCTGGCACTTCCTGCGCCAGGGCGGCAAGGCCAACGCCCTGAATTTGTTCAACTGCCTTGCCAGTCTCTGGCTGGGCCGTGATTACCCCTGGGACGAGCCCCGGCAACTGCCGCGTACCAGCCTTTATCACCCGGATCACGCCGAGGCGGACCTCGCCGATTGGCGGGCCGACTGGTGCGCCGGGCAACCGGTGGTGCCGCTGCTGTTCTATCGCTCGCACCTGCAGGCGGCCAATACCGGCTTCGTCGACGTGTTCTGCGAGCGCTTGATCGGCGCCGGGCTCAATCCGCTGCCGATAGCGGTCGCCAGCCTCAAGGAGGCCGGTTGCCTGGCCCAGGTCGAGGCCTGGCTGGACGAAACCGACGCGGCGTTGATCCTCAATACCACCGGCTTTGCCCAGTCCAGCCCGGAGCAGCCGCACCTGCGCCCGTTCCGCCGCGACATTCCGGTGCTGCAAGCGATCTGCGCCCAGGACAACGAACCCGGCTGGCAAGCCAGCGAGCAGGGCCTCGGGGCGCGCGACCTGGCGATGCACATCGCCTTGCCGGAGCTGGACGGGCGCATCATCACCCGGCCAATAAGCTTCAAGGACCTGGCCTGGCGCAGCGAGCGCAGCCAGTCCGATGTGGTCTGCTACCGCGCACACCCCGAGCGCATGGATTTCGTCGCCGAACTGGCGCGGCGCTGGTGCGAGCTGGCGCGGTTGCCCAACCCGCAGAAGCGGGTGGCGCTGATCCTCGCCAACTACCCGACCCGCGATGGCCGCATCGGCAATGGCGTCGGCCTCGACACGCCGGCGGCGGCGCTGAATATCCTGCGGGCGCTGAAGCAGCAGGATTATCCGGTAGACGAGTTGCCGGACAGCGGCACCGCGCTGATCCACGACCTGTTGGGCGGTGTCAGCAACGACCTCGACAGCCTCGACCAACGCCCCTGCGCGCAAAGCATGGCGCTGGATGACTATCTGGCGGCGTTCGCGCAACTGCCCGAAGCCAATCAGCAGGCGGTGCGCGAGCGCTGGGGCGAACCGCAGCAGGACCCGATGTTCCGTGGCGGGCGGATGATGGTCGCCGGCCTGCGCCTGGGCCTGACCTTCGTCGGCATTCAGCCAGCGCGGGGTTACCAACTCGACCCGAGCGCGGTCTACCACGACCCGGACCTGGTGCCACCGCACGGCTACCTGGCTTTCTATTTCTGGCTGCGCCACGCCTTCGCCGCCGATGCGCTGATCCACGTCGGCAAGCACGGCAATCTGGAATGGCTGCCGGGCAAGGGCGTCGGCCTGTCCGCGCAATGCTGGCCGGACGCGTTGCTCGGCCCGCTGCCGAATATCTATCCGTTTATCGTCAACGACCCGGGCGAGGGCGCCCAGGCCAAGCGACGGACCCAGGCGGTGATCATCGATCACCTGATGCCACCGCTGACCCGCGCCGAAACCTACGGGCCGCTGCGCAACCTTGAGCTGCTCGCCGACGAGTACTACGAAGCGCAATTGCTGGACCCGCGCCGCGCCATCGAATTGCAGAAAGAGATCCTGCAACTGGTGCGCGACAACCATATCGACCGCGAGCTGCAACTGGACGGCGCGCTGGATGACGCGAATGTCTGGCTGCCGCGGCTGGACACCTACCTCTGCGACCTCAAGGAGTCGCAGATCCGCGATGGTCTGCATGTCTTCGGCGAGTCGCCCGGCGGACGCCTGCGCATCGACACCTTGCAGGCCCTGCTGCGGGTTGCCCGTGGCGATGGCCGCGGTGCCAATGCCAGCCTGCCGCGTGTACTGGCCCGAGCCTTGGCGCTGGGCTTCGATCCGCTGGACTGCGACCTCGGCCTGCCGTGGGACGGCCCGCGCCCGGAGCGTCTGGCGTTGCTCGACGCCGCGCCGTGGCGCACCCATGGCGACACTCGCGAACGTCTGGAATGGCTGGGCGCGCAACTGATCGAACAAACGCTGGCCGGCGAGCCGGAACTGCCGGACGAACCGCAGTGGGACGAAGTGCGCACCCTGCTGACCGCGCTTCGCGAGCAAGTGGCGCCGCAACTGGACGCCTGCGGCGAAGCCGAAATGCGCGGCGTGCTGACCGCCCTCGACGGGCGTTTCGTCCCCGCCGGACCGAGCGGCGCACCAAGCCGCGGGCGCCTGGACGTGCTGCCCACCGGGCGCAATTTCTACACCGTCGATGTGCGCAACCTGCCCACGGCTACCGCCTGGCGCCTGGGTTTCGCCTCGGCCAACCTGATTCTCGAGCGGCACCTGCAAGACCACGGCGACCACCTGCGCCAGCTCGGCCTGTCGGTGTGGGGCACGGCGACCATGCGCAGCGGCGGCGACGATATCGCCCAGGCCCTGGCGCTGATGGGCGTGCGCCCGGTTTGGGCGGCCGGCAGCCACCGCGTCGATGACTTCGAGATTCTGCCGGTGAGCCTGCTGGACCGGCCGCGGGTGGACGTGACCCTGCGTGTTTCGGGGTTCTTCCGCGATGCTTTCGGCAACCTGATCAAGCTGTTCGATGCCGCGGTACAGGCAGTAGCGGCGCTGGACGAGCCGGATGACTTCAACCCGCTGGCGGCGCGGGTGCGCAGCGAGCGCGCCGAATTGCTCGCCAGCGGGCTGGACGAGGAGCAGGCGCGGCGTCAGGCGGGCTGGCGGGTCTTCGGCTCCAAGCCCGGGGCCTATGGCGCCGGGGTGCAGAACGCCATTGACGGGCGCCTCTGGCACAGCCGCGAGGACCTTGCCGAGGTCTACCTGAACCACGGCGGCTACGCCTATGGCGGCGCCGACGACGGCACCGAGGCCCGCGGCCATTTCGCCAAGCGCCTGAGCCAGGTGCAGGCGGTGCTGCAGAACCAGGACAACCACGAACACGACCTGCTCGATTCCAATGACTACTATCAGTTCCAGGGCGGCATGCTCGCGGCGGTGGAAAGCCTCGGCGGCGCGCCGGTGGCCAGCTATCACGGCGACCACAGCCAGCCGGACCGCCCGCGCATCCGCACCCTCAAGGAGGAGTTGAACCGGGTGATCCGTGCCCGGGCGCTGAATCCGAAGTGGATCGACGGGGTCAAGCGTCACGGCTACAAGGGCGCGTTCGAGCTGGCGGCGACGGTGGACAACCTGTTCGCCTTCGATGCCACCACGCACCTGATCGATGACCATCATTACCAATCGCTGGCCGACGCCTATGTGCTTGACGCCGCGACCCGCGAATTTATCCGCCAGCACAACCCCGAGGCGCTGCGAGATATCACCGAGCGCTTGATCGAGGCCCAGCAGCGCGGGCTCTGGGAGGAGCCGGGTGAATACCGCGAAGCCCTCGAAGAACAGTTGCTGGACGGCGAAGAAGAGACTTGAGATGACCGAACCCGTGCACTTTCCCCTGGCCGCCGTGGTGGGCGCCGAGGAACTGAAACTGGCGCTGTGCCTGACCGCCATCGACCCGAAGATCGGCGGCGTGCTGATCGAGGGGCCGCGTGGCATGGCCAAGAGCACCCTGGCCCGTGGCCTGGCGGACCTGCTCGGTGAAGGGCCGTTCGTCACGTTGCCGCTGGGCGCCAGCGAAGAGCGCCTGGTCGGTACCCTCGACCTGGATGCCGCGCTGGGGCAGGGCCGGGTGCAGTTTTCCCCCGGCGTGCTGGCCAAGGCCGATGGCGGCGTGTTGTACGTCGACGAAGTGAACCTGCTGCCGGATCATCTGGTGGACCTGCTGTTGGACGTCGCCGCCAGCGGCACCAACCGCATTGAGCGCGATGGCCTGTCGCACCGGCACAGCGCGCGCTTCGTGCTGATTGGCACCATGAACCCGGAAGAGGGCGAGTTGCGTCCGCAATTGCTCGACCGCTTCGGCTTCAACGTCGTCCTGCACGGCCAGCCGCTGCCAGAGGCGCGCGGGCAGATCCTGCGCCGCCGACTGGCCTTCGACACTGACCCGGCGGCGTTCTGCGCCGAGTGGGCGCCGGCCCAGGCCGAGCTGCGCCAGCGTTGTCAGGCGGCGCGCCAGCGTCTGGCCTCGATCGAGCTGGATGATCGTTCGCTGGAGCTGATTACCGCGCGTTGCTTCGCCGCTGCCGTGGACGGTCTGCGCGCTGATCTGGTCTGGTGGCGCGCGGCCCGCGCCCATGCCGCCTGGCGTGGCGCCAGTGCTATCGAAGATGAGGATATCGACGCGGTGGCGGAGTTTGCCTTGCGCCATCGTCGTCGCGAGCCGGAGGCCGGCAGCAGCCAGCCTCCGGCGCCAGCGCCGCAAACCGGCCAGCAACCCCCGGCACAAGACGCGACAGGCGCCGGCCAGTGGGGTGAAATGCCGGCGCAGCCGGTGGCGGTGGGTGCCCGGCGCG
>NZ_JANLOA010000043.1:0-119530 GCF_025466035.1 Pseudomonas sp. 20P_3.2_Bac5
TTACCGTTCGTCTGGTGCCGGCACCATATAAGGGTTCAGAGAAGGCTTTCAACATCTCTGGAACCCCCGAAAAACCCGCCTTTTGGCGGGTTTTTTCGTTTTTGGAGTTCCGTTGGAATTCAGGAGTGCACGCGACTTAAGGGGCAGTGTTTGGATCAGCCGTCCATTGATCTCCGGCGAGAAATAAATCTGTCCCCTTTTTCCAAATCTGGTCAAGCGATGCCGAGATCTTTCTCGAACAAAAGATTCGAGAACTAGGAGCGCTTGATGAAGAAATCAAGCAAGCTTACGAAAAACAGAAGCTTTCGTTGATAATCAAAGAATTGCAATCTCAGCGCGATAAGCTTTCGGGGGAGCAAAACTCTCTCAACGATACAATTAAATCTCTTGAGCTAGCTCAAGAAAGTCGAAAGCTAGAAGTCGCCAAAGCCGTCGAAAGTAATGTAATTCGACTTCTAAAAAAAGATCTACCACTTCAAGTCGAATTTATAAATACCGAATCAGTAAAATTTGACTTTGAAGAGAATTCTGTTTATGTAAATGGTTCTAGGAACTTTTCGGAAAGCTCAGCGGTAGTTTTACGACACATATTTCACTTAGCCTTGTTAACGACCAGCTTGGAAATTCCTGAGATGAGAGTTCCAAGATTAATGATTTTGGACGGGATTGACGATGGCGGCATGGAAAAAAACAGAAGCCATAATTTACAAAAAATTATTATTGAAGAGTGCGCTAACTATAAATACCAATTCCAACTAATCTATGCGACATCAGAAATCACCCCAGAAATAGAAAGTAGCGCCATGGTAGTCTCACGCGCATTTACTCCAGCTAGCAGATCACTAGATTTGCGATAGAGATGGGCGAGAGTTAATCTGAGACTGGGAGCAGTTTGTGGCCGTCCACCTAAACGGTGGAAGCGAAAAATGATACAAATAGGGATATTCTTCTTTGTACTGGCCAAACTGATTTCTATCAAAGTTTTATAAGCCCGTTCGACTCTTGGTACCACCATATAAGACTCCAGAGAAGGCTTTCAAAATCTCTGCCCCCCGATAAGCCCGCCTTCTGGCGATTTTCTTTTTGGTGCTCCGTCAGATTTCGGTGGCAGCCAGCGCCAATAAGAGTAGCTTAGATGGGCCCATCCCCTTTCTGGTTGTTTCCGGGAGAAAAATAGATCTGTGCTATTTTCTACCTTCTCTCCCATAGCGAAAAAAACCAAAAGTATTTTTGTTGTCCCTTCTTTCTGAGCACCAACTACTGGAATAGCCCCCTATACTCTTTACGTAGGTAACCTCTATAGAAAGGCAGAAGGACGACTATGACGACCGTCTACGTGTTCGAAGATAAAAACAGGACGTTTGGTGCCTTTTGGGAGAACGATGAGGGGGTGCCATTTATGTTTCTGCCTCATTACTCCCGCGTGGCTACAGAGATGTCCAAACTCCATGGGTTTTCGGTCGCAGCCCGTCATAATCTAGATTTGTATGACGTCAATTTTCCAGAACTACACAACCTTGCAAGATGGAATTTTGCGGCACGTGGAATAGAGGTTGATTTAAATTCAGTTTCAGAGCTCCTCACCCCCATTGGATTTTTCAATCCAAGAGTCTGGAGAGGCATTCCAAAATCGCCTGGTTTCGGGGGTTATGAAGGCGCTGTGTCGTCGCCGCCAACTTACTCATCACGCATGCAAGCAACGGTTGCCGCGACTAGCCTCTTCAGCAGTCTGGCCGAGTTTTTTAGATATATCGAGCCTAGCAGCACAAATGATCAGTGCTTCGGGCACCGCGCTCGGGAACTGCTAATTCTTGCGTGCACCGAAGTCGAGTCGCAATGGAAGAGCGTACTGCAACAAAACATGGCAAACCCTCCCGTAAGATTCAAGCCTGCGACGAAGGATTACATAAAGCTTGTCCCAGTCCTACGCCTCAAAGATTGGCGGGTTACCTTAAAGAATTACTTTGGTTATCGAACCATTGCGCCTTTCGAACACTGGGATACGGCTAAGCCATCTCAGAGCCTAGAATGGTATTCCGCCTATAACGCCGTTAAGCATGATCGAGAGGGGAGATTTGAACAGGCCCAACTTCGATTCGTCATAGAGGCAATGGCCGCTGTTCATGTAATGCTCGCGGCCCAATGGGGGCCTGGGATTCACACGGATTCGGTCACAGGTGGCTTTTCGCCGTTCCATATGATCTTGATGCCGACCTATGCTCCAAATGAGCAATATGTTTGTCCATCGATACAAGACAAAATTGTATTGAGCCAGCCGATCCCTTTCGGCATTTGAAGCGTCCCGCTTGACGGTAGCAGTTGCTATTGGCAATAGAGAATTCGTCCATACCCTATCCCCTTTTGCTTTTTGTTCCAGAAGCGATCATTGGCAGCAGATTGAGATTGAACAACGGAGTTAGAAACTAGGCCCCATCAGCCTAGTCGCTGCTGCTACCCATCAAAATCCAACGCTTCCCATTGGCATGAATATCGAAGGAAAACTCCCAGAACACTGGATAAGCCGGATGGCCTTTAGTGATCCTGAATGAAGTAACAACGCTAGCTTGATCGAAGTTAACACGCGTTAATAGAAGCTCTAGAAGCATCAGAATTTCTGAGCGTTTTGCTTCTAATTCTATTGGTCCATAGCCGCCATCTCCCGGATGCAGCAGTTGCTCTGCAATCTCGCTGCGAGCTTCGTTTGCAGTCACGCAAGACTGGCCACCAATAGCTACATCCTTGCCAATGGAATGGGACAGTTGCTCCTCAATTGTTCTGTTTAGGTCAAAAGGTCCGTAGGTATTTATCCAGACGGTATAGTTGAAGCCCTCTAGAAGATGCTCAAGCCTGAGGATTTCGTCTGAGCGAAAATCTTGGACGATACGCATGGTGGCTCCATCGATCAGCGTTTTGGTCAACATCGTGACGGAAATTCTAAAAGAACGGTATGGAGTCCCAAATCTTGCCTCTGTCCCAACCGCTGAGTAGCGCTATTTTTCGGTTTCTGGGGAAAATGGACCGGTACCCTTTTTCCTTGGCATCCACTGACGCTTGCCTTTCACCTCGCCACCAGGGAAGTCACCGGCTATGTCACCGAGGAAGTCGTGATGGTTTTAACGGTGCTCAGGGAGAGGTGAAACGTACTGAGTTACAGCGGTTTGCCTAAGCTGGCGAAAATGGCTTCCACGAAATCATCAGCGAACTTGGCGTTTCAAAGGAGAGGCAGGAGGCTTCGTCGTCCAGTTGGAACAGTTTTCTCCAGCCACTGAACTTGCCTTCTGGCTCCAGCGGCGAGCACGCAGGGCGCTACTTGCTCATCGGTGGCGAGCTTGCCCGCATCGGCTTCTTTCACAGCCCATTCAAGCTGCGCGGTAAGGGTCTTTTCGCGCTCAATGTAATCACGCAGAACACCATCGACAGGCAGCCCATTCTCTCGGGTTTATCGGAACACTCTGCGTTCAAACAAAAAGGCCCACCTCCCGGTGAGCCTTCTTCCTTCACACAGCGCTTTTAACCACTCACCCCCAACCGCCTCATCTCAATCCCGTCCAACACTGCATCCACCAATCCTTTCGCCATTTCCGCCGAATGCATCGGCGCGAGCAGGAGCCCGTTGCTGATGGGCAGGTCTGCGCTTTCAAAGGTTTGCTGGAGGGTGTCGTAGATGCCTTGCATGAGTAGCGAGGCGTGGACCAGGGCGTCTTCTGCGTCTATGTCGGCGCGGACGGTGAACAAGGGAGGATGGCCGGCGTCGCATTGCCCAAAGACCAGGGCGGCCGTTTTGCCGAGGAAGGCCTGCGGTGGATCTGGAACGATCTTCTTCATGATGAATTTCCTTTTCTGTCGATGAAGCCATCACAACCTGCGACCAAACAGATTGGTGACGACCGTACGCGGGTTGGTCGACCGGGACAAAAAGGCAAAACCCAGCAGGCACGAATGCCTCCCGCGCACAGCCGCCATAGCACGGGCCTACGGACGCGAAGCGACCGTATTCGTGAAAGACAGCTTTTGCATTTTTGATAAGCCGGGCGACCAAACCCGATCGCTGATACGCAGCGACCGCGGAAGCCTACAGCCCATCCCCCAGCGAGGCAAGAACACCCTGCCCCCGAACCGTCCCGCTGAAACACGCGGAACTAAATCCCCCACAAACCGGGCTAATCCAGTATCACCCACCAAACCCCACAGGCCCTCGACGTGAGCGATCCCCAAGCCCTTCCCGCCGGTCTGCATTACGTGGACGACACCCTGCCCGGCATCCGCCGGCGCAAGCTGCGCGGCAAGTTCGCGTACTTCGATAGCCAGGGCGAGCGCATCCGCGATGCGAAGGTCGTGGCGCGCATCAATGCGCTGGCGGTGCCGCCGGCCTACACGGATGTGTGGATCTGCGCCGACCCGAACGGGCATCTGCAGGCCACCGGCCGCGATGCGCGGGGGCGCAAGCAATACCGCTATCACCCGCGCTGGCGCGAGGTGCGCGACGCGGACAAGTACGCCAGTCTGCTGGCCTTCGGCAAGGCGCTGCCGGCCCTGCGGGAAACCTTGCAGCAGCACCTCGCCCTGCCGCTGCACAGCCGGGAAAAGGTGCTGGCCACGGTGATCCAGTTGCTCGATGACACGCTGATCCGCATCGGTAACGCCCGGTACGCCGAGCAGAACCGCTCTTACGGGCTGACCACGCTGCGCAATCGTCATGTCGAGGTGAGCGGCAGCACGATCCGTTTTCACTTTCGCGGCAAGAGCGGTATCGAGCATGAGGTCAGCGTGAATGACCGGCGCCTGGCACGCATCATCAAGTGCTGTCTGGAGTTGCCCGGGCAACAACTGTTTCAGTACCTGGATGAAAACGGCGAGCGCCACAGTGTGACGTCCAGCGATATCAACAGTTACTTGCGCGAGCTGACCGGCGCCGAGTTCACCGCCAAGCACTATCGCACCTGGGCCGGCAGCGCCCTGGCACTGACGCTGCTGCGCGAGCTGGAATGGGAGCCTGAAACCACGGCGAAAAAGCATGTGGTGGCGATGGTCGGGGAAGTGGCCGCCGAGCTGCGCAATACGCCGGCGGTGTGTCGCAAGTGCTATATCCACCCGGCGCTGTTTCAGGCGTTTCATGCCGGAGAACTGGCCAGCCTGCGCCAGGCCACGCCGCGCAAGGGGCTGCGCGCTGAAGAGAGCCTGTTGATGCGCTTTCTCGAAAAGCTGTCGGCCAGCGCGGAGCAGGCCGGGATGGTTGAGGTGAGCGGGCCGCCGTCCGCCTCCTGAACCGCCGGTCCGCTTTGTGCGGTCCGCCTCGGCGCAAGGAAATTCACCCCTTGCGCACAACACCCCTCGCCAAGATAATGCGACCGATTACCATTAACGTCCTGGCACCCTCCCCATGTCGGCACTTGATCATTCGGCGCTTCATCGGCTGTACAGCGAGCACAACGGTTGGCTCAAGGGCTGGTTGCGGGTTCGCCTGGGCAACACCGCCGATGCGGCCGACCTGGCGCAGGACACGTTCATCCGGGTGATGACGGCGCGCAATGCCGAGCCGATCCGCGAGCCCCGCGGTTATTTGAGCGCCATCGCCAACTCGCTGCTGATCGACAAGTCGCGCCGTCGCACCATCGAGCAGGCCTATCTGCAAGCCCTGGCGCTGCGGCCCGAGCCGGTGGAGGTGTCGCCGGAGGTACGGCTGTCGATCATCGAGATGCTGATGTCGATCGACGCGATGCTCGATGAGCTGGGCAGCCGCACGCGGGAGATTTTTCTCGCGGTGCAGCTTGAAGGGCTGACCTACGTGGCCGCCGCCGAGCGCTTCAATGTGTCGGTGACCACGGTGAAGAATCATCTGATCCGCGCCATGACCCGCTGCCTGCTGCTGGTCGAACCCGAATGAGCACCGCGCCGGACCTCAAGATTCTCGAGGCCGCTGCCACCTGGTACGTGCAGCTCAATGACGGCGCCCATGACGACGCGCGAACCCTGGCCTGGCAGGCGTGGCTGCGGGCCAGCCCCCAGCACGCTGCGGCGTGGGCCCGGGTGGAATTGCTGCAGCAGCAGTGGACGCAAGTCTCTCCGCACGCCGCCCTCTCCGGCTTGAGCGCGGCGCAGGCTCAGCGGCGGGATGTGTTGAAGGTGCTCGGCATGCTCATCGCCGTCGGCGGCACCTGGCTGGCCAGCGAGCAGGTGCCGTACCGGGCGATGCTCGCGCAGCAGCGCACCGGCTTCGGCGAGCGCCGCGCGCTGCAACTGGAAGACGGCTCGCAGTTGCACCTGAACGTGAATTCCGCGGTGGATATCCGCTTTGACGGGCAGCAGCGGCTGGTGCGGTTGTTCCGCGGCGAGATCATGATCCAGACCGCCAAGGACCCGGCCCAGCGCCCGTTCATCGTGCACACCGACGACGGCAGCGTGCGCGCCCTCGGCACACGCTTTTGCGTGCGGCAACTGGACGGGCGAACGCGGGTCGGCGTGCTGGCGGACGCGGTCGAGCTGCGTCCGCTCGACGAACCCACCCGGGTGTCGCGGCTGAGCGCCGGGCAGCAGGCGAGGTTCGATTTTGCGCACGTCGAGGCGGTCAGCGCGCTGCCCTCCGGCGCCAGCGCCTGGACGCAGGGCATGCTCAGCGTGAACGACTGGCGTCTGGGCGACTTCATCGCGGAACTGGAGCGCTATCGCCCCGGGGTGCTGCGGTGTGCGGCAGCGGTTCGGGACTTGAGCATTTCCGGCGCGTTCCGCGTCGACGACAGCGATACGATCCTGGAAAACCTGGGGCGGACCCTACCGGTACAAGTCCGTTATCTGACGCGCTATTGGGTCAGCATCGAGGCGGTTTGAGCCGCTGTTGCAAATAGTCTGTCCGCGACCTTGCTGATTTTGATTCTCATCCGTCAATGACATACGCCGCGATCACAGCGAGTTTCTGCCATTACAACGGAAGGATCATCCATGCGTCAGTCACCCCTCACCACCACGACCAAGATAAGCCGCGCGGTTCGCCTCGCGGTGCTGGGTGCGTCCCTCGCCACGCTGCCCGGCCTGGCCCTGTTGCCGGCCCAGGCGATGGCGCAAAGCCAGGGCACTTATCAGATCAGCGCCGGCCCGCTGGGCAACGCCCTGACCCAGTTCGGCGTGCAGGCCGGGGTGACGATTTCGTTCGACACCGAACAGACGCGCAACCTCACCACCAACGGGCTCGACGGTGCGTACAGCGTCGATGAAGGCCTGGCGCGCCTGCTCGGCAACAGCGGCCTGCGGGCCGAGCGCCAGGGCAACGGCGGTTATGTGCTGGTCGCGAGCCAGGCGTCCGCGGCGCTGGAGCTGGGCGCCACCGAGGTGACGTCGAACCAGTTGGGCACCATCACCGAAGGCAGCGGTTCGTACACCCCCGGCACCATCGCCACGGCCACGCGCCTGGTGCTGACGCCGCGGGAGACGCCGCAGTCGATTTCGGTGGTGACTCGCCAGGTAATGGACGATTTCGGCCTCACCGCCATCGATGACGTGATGCGCCACACGCCGGGCATCACGGTCTCGACCTACGACACCGAACGTACCAACTACTATTCTCGCGGCTTCTCCATCGTCAACTTCCAGTACGACGGCATGCCGACCCTGCGTGACGCCCAGTACTCGGCCGGGCAGACGCTGACGGACATGGCCCTGTACGACCGCGTCGAAGTGCTCAAAGGCGCCACCGGCCTGCTGACCGGCGCCGGCGGCCCGGGCGGCACCATCAACCTGATTCGCAAGAAACCCACGTCCGACTTCAAAAGCAGTATCGAAGTCGGCGCCGGCTCCTGGGACAACTACCGCACGCAGATCGACGTGAGCGGCCCGCTGACCGACACCGGCAATGTGCGCGGCCGGGCAGTGGCGGCCTATCAGGACAAGAAATCCTTCCTCGACCACTACTCGCGCAAGACCGAGGTCTACTACGGCATTCTTGAGGTGGACCTGAGCCCGGATACCCTGTTGACTCTGGGCGCCGACTATCAGGACAGCGAACCCAAGGGTTCGAGCTGGACCGGCACCCGCACCATCTTCGATGCGGTCGGCAACAAACTCGACCTGCCCCGCGCCTTCAACAACGGCCCGAAATGGAGCAGTTGGGAGCAATACAGCCGCACTGTGTTCGCCACGCTGGAACACAACTTCGACAATGGCTGGGTCGCCAAAGGCCAATACAACCACCAGATAAACGGCTACGACGCGCCCTTGGGCTACATCTCCCAGGATTCGGCCACGGCCAGTTCGATCTACGCCCGCAAGTACACCGGCGAAACCACCAGCGACAGTCTCGACGCTTACGCCAGCGGGCCGTTCGAGCTGTTTGGCCGTGAACACGAGCTGGTGATCGGCCAGTCTCTTTCCATTTCCAAATGGAAGGGCAAGGACTTCTCCAACGCCACTTACTTCGACAACTCCTACGACTTCTACCAATGGCACGGCGAAGCCATCGAACCGCTGTGGAACCAGCCGACCAAGATCAACGACGAGACCACCCGGCAGACCGGTACCTATCTCACCGGCCGCTTCAGCCTGATGGATGACTTGCACCTGTTGCTCGGCTCGCGGATCGCCAATTACCAGGTCACAGGCACCAGCGATACCCAGGAAAGTGGCAAGGTCGTGCCTTACGCCGGACTGGTCTACGACCTCAACGACAACTTCTCCGCCTACGCCAGCTACACCGAGATCTTCCAGCCGCAGACCCAATACCGCGACCGCACACGCAAGATGCTCGATCCCAATGAAGGAAAAAACTACGAGTTCGGGCTCAAGGGTGAATTCTTCGACGGCCGCCTGAATTCGAGCCTCGCCTACTTCGAAGTCCACGAAGAAAACCGCCCGATCGCCGACACCCTGTTCAACTCCACGCCGGGCGCCGAGTACTCCTACGTGGGCACCAAGACCAAGACCAAGGGCTATGAAGCGGAGATTTCCGGCGAGCTCAGCCCTGGCTGGCAATTGCAGGCGGGCTACACCCACAAGGTCAGCCGCAACGATGACGACGACAAGGTCGCGACCTGGGAACCGGAAGATCAGGTCAGCTTCTACACCAGCTACAAACTGAAGGGCAGTCTCGACAAGCTCACCGTCGGCGGCGGCGCGCGCTGGCAGAGCGCCGGCTGGCAGACGGTGTACAACTGGGGCTACGACAACCGCGCCGGACGGTACGAGAAATTCACCCAGGACCCGTACTGGCTGGTGGACCTGATGGCCCGCTACCAGTTCACGGAGAACCTGTCGGCGACCGTCAACGTCAACAACCTGTTCGACAAGAAGTACTTCACCAACATCGGCTTCTACGACTCGGCGTACTACGGCGACCCGCGCAATGTGATGGTGACGACTCGCTGGGATTTCTGATCTCGACGCGTAAAAAGCGGCCTTGTGATTCCGCGTGAGCCGAATACACTTCTTATTCGGCTCACAAAATGAGCCGAATAGATTCCGTATTCGGCTCAGAGGTTTCCCATGACACCCCATTGGATCTGGCAACAACCGCAATGGCCGGCCTTTCACTGGCAGGCGGATCAGCTCGGCGAGTTGCTGCGCCAGTGCGTGCATGAGCAAGGCTTGCTGGCGGGAAAGATGGGGGCGGCGGGCGACGAGCAGAGCCGGCAAAGCATGCTCGATGCGTTGTTGCAGAACATCATCACCTCATCCGCCATCGAGGGCGAAACGCTGAATGCGGGGTCGGTGCGTTCGTCCCTGGCGCGGCGCCTGGGCGTGGATGAGGTAGACACAAGCCAGACCAGCGCGCGTAGCGAAGGTCTTGCCGAGCTGATGCTGAATGCCATCCAACACCCGGAACAGCCACTGACGCAGGAACGCCTGCTGCACTGGCACAACCTGCTGTTTCCGAACCAGGACGCTTCACTGGCGCAGCGCTCGCTGCGGGTAGGCCAGTTGCGCGGCGATGAGCCGATGCAAGTGGTATCCGGCAGACTGGACCGGCCCACAGTGCATTTCGAGGCCCCGCCGCGCGAAGGGCTGGAAACGCAACTGGAGCGTTTCCTCGACTGGTTCAATGGTGACTCGCACGCGCTGCATCCACTGCTGCGCGCGGGCGTGGCGCATTTCTGGTTCGTGACGTTGCATCCCTTCGACGACGGCAACGGCCGGCTGACCCGAGCCCTCACCGACCTGGCCCTGGCCCAGGGCGAACAGCAGGCGATCCGCTTCTACGCCATGTCCGCCAGCATTCTCGACAACCGCGCAGGCTATTACCGCATCCTGGAACAGAGTCAGAAGGGTACGGTGAATATCACTGAATGGCTGATGTGGTTTCTACAAACGCTGTTGGCGGCCATGAATCAGGCGTTGGGAACCATTGATCGCGTGCTGAACAAAGCGCGGTTCTGGCAGGCGCATCGTTTGACACCGCTGTCGGCGGAACAGTTGAAGGTGCTCAATCGACTGCTGGACGGCGGCGCCAAGGGCTTCGAACACGGCATCAGCGCCGCGCAGTATCAGGCGGTAGCGAAGGTGAGCAAAGCGACGGCGACGCGGCATCTGGCGGATTTGCTGGAGAAGGGGTTGCTGGAAAAACTTGAAGGCGGGGGGCGGAGTACGCGGTATCGGGTTGTGGAAGGGTGAGCTATTCAGCGGTCAGGCGCTATCGCATGAGTTGAGCCTCAATTCTGTAGGAGCGGCTGTTAGCCGCTACAGGTTACGCGTCAAGCCATCCTGTCAATTCACCACCACATTCCTCTGCCACCCCTCCGCCACGCTGATATGGCTCAGCCGTCCCTGCCCATCAAACAGCATCCAGTCACTCCCCACGCACCGGACCTGCACATCCGACGCCGGCCAGTCGAGGCTGGCGCAGAGTTGGTCGCTGCCGCGGTGGGTGAAGTAAACGCGGGTGTCTTCGCCAACCAGGGCATAACAAACGACCAGCCACGACCCAGACAGGGTGAGGTTCAGCGGCGTCTCTGTCGGCCAGTTCTCTTCGAAACCGGGCAGTCGATAGCCCTTGCGGTTGCCCTCGCGATCCAGCACGAGAATCGCGTCGGCGCCGGGTTTGAGCTTGAGGCCCACTTCGGTGACGTCGCCGTTGGCCGTCAGCAGCAAGAAGCTGTTTTCATGCTTCAGCCCCGGCAGCGGATCGTTGCCCGCCAGTCGCCGCTCAGGCAGGCGGTAATGCCACACGTGGCCGCTACCGTCGGCACCGTGCAGCCAGATGGATTCGTTGTGTTCATCCTCTTTGAGCGCCAGCACGCGGCCCGGCAAGTCGCTGACATGCCACAGGGTGGTGAAGTCGCGGTCGGCGTCGACCACACGTAACTGGTGGTCCCGGCCAATGGTCCAGCCGGTGCCGTCGAACGAGCAGGCGAAGACGTCGAAACGCAGGACGCCAAGGTCAAGGGCGCTGCGGTTGACCAGGTCGAGCTTGCTGATGCGCCAGACTTCATCGCGCCTGGCCAGCACCAACGCGACCTGACGACTGTGACCGATGACGATGGCCTGGGCGGGCACGGGGAAGTGGAAGACCGTTTTGCCGTGGGCGTCGATCACCGCCGCGCCGGCTTCGCCGAGGGCGATCAGGTAGCGTTGGTCGTCGAGCGGGACGGCATCGAAGATCGGTCGGCTGCCCAGCTCCGGGGCGGTCCATTCCTGCACGGCGTCGACGCTGTCCAGCGGCACCACTGTTGAGTGCGGCGGGGCTTTGTTGGGCAGGTCGGTGAGCAGGAGGTTGTCCTTGCTCATTTTGATCAGGGCCTTGAGTTGATCCTGGGTCAGTTGGCCGTGGCCGCCCGCCTGATCGGCGACGACGGCATTGGCGATGGCGCCAGCCAGCCATGCCAGGGCGCCGCCACGGGTTTTGTGTTCCAGCAGGGCTCGGACCAGCACGGCGCGTTCGGCGTGGCGCTTGGGGTCGTCGCGCAGTTGCTCGACCCAGTCGCTGTAGGCGTCGAGCGTGTCGGGCAACAGGATCGCGCGTTTGACCAGCGCGCCAATCGCCAACTGGCCGCCCGCCGCTTCGGCGTTGAGCAGCCATTGCGCGGCGCGCTCGCGCTCGGCGGGCAGGCTCCAGACTACGTCCACGGCTTGCAGCCAGAGGCCTTTGCCGGTGAGGGCTTCGGCCCATTCCAGGCGCAGGCGGTCGGCGCTTTCCGGCCACTTTTCCTGCAACAGGGCCACGGCGTCGGCAAAGGCGTCGTCGCGGCGGGCCACGAGAATCGCGCGCTGCCAGTCACCCGCCGCACACAGCAGGCGCACGATCATCGCCGGCGCCATGTCCCAGGCGAGGGCCAGCTCAGCGGCCTGGGTGTGTCGGCCGTGGGTTTCCAGATAGTCGAGGGCTTCCTGGCGGGCCTTGAGCAGTTCGGCGAGGACGAAGGCCGCTTCGTCGACCCGGCCTTCGCGGTCCAGGCGCTCGAACGAGTGACGGTAGATTTTCCGCAGGTGATCGTCCATGCCCTCGTCCATGAGCATGCCGCGCGCCGGCCCGCGTTGGCCGTTGAGGCTGAGGTCGTCGCGGCGCTTGGGCGCGCCGAACGCCTGTTCGGTGGTGCCCTGCTCGTCGCCGAGGGGGATGGCGTGACGCAAGGCTTCCTGGAAATCGCCGCTCTCGAACATCTCGAGCATGCGCCGCATGTAGTCGGCCTGGCGTTTGCCGTAGAGGGCCGACAAGCGCGAATTGAGGGTGAGGCGGGTCAGCAGGCGGCGCCACAAGGCGGGGCGGGATTGTGTTGGGCGCGCGCGGCCTGGAAGCGCTGGAGGCTTGGCCGGTGCGTCTTCCGTTCTCGGCGATTGGGGACGTGACGCCGGCTGTGCGCTGTGCCGGCGTTGCAGCAACGCGCGCACCGCCGCCAACAGCAGCGTCACCACGATTGCACCGATGAGCGTCGCGGCGATCATCTTGAGAATCGCGTTCCAGGTGTCCGTGTCGTTGGCCGACGCTGAGCTGACGCCGCCACCGCTCAACCAGCGCAAGGCGATGATGATCGCAATGGCCACCCCCAGCTTCGGCCAGACGGACGATGTCGATTCAGGACGCTGCCACTCATCTTTACCCGCTGCCTCGGCGGAAGCTTTCGGCCCGGCCTGCGCGTTCTGCTGCCGCGCCTGCAGGGCGTTCATCACCCCTTCCCGCTCCGGGCTGACCGGCGCCAGCGCGTCGCCGAAGATTTCCCGCGTGTCGGCGGACGGCGTCAGCAGATCGAGATCCGGTTCCGCCAGCGTGCTGCGGCAGTCGTAGGTGTCCAGCAGGGTGTAGCCGCTGATATCGATCCACTGCTCCGGCGACAGCACTTCGGCGTCGCGCAGGTGCAGGGCCTCGACGTGGCTACCGCGTACCAGCCAGAGGTCCGCCGTTGGCATCGTGCGGATTTCTTCGGGGCTGAGCAGCGCGGAACACAGGGCGCGGCCCTGACGAATCAGCGGCCAGCCGGTCAGGGTTTCGCAGTGCACCGACAGCGGCCGGCGCAAGCGCAACAGGTCGCCATCGACAAAGCGCCAGGCACTGGCGCCGGTCTGCCACTGGCTCAGGATCAGCCGCGCCGCCGCGTGTTCATCGAAGCGTTCGCGGGGCAGCCACAGGCCGTCGATCAATTGGTGCCCGGTCAACACCGGGCGGCGAATCAACGCCACGTTGTCATCAAGCACCCGGTGGCTTCCTCGTGTTTTCCGATGTCTGGTTGCAGCTCACCTGCAGCCGCAATCTGCCTTGCGCCAGCGAGTACACCAACAGCTCGCGGGCGCTGGTGAGGACGGCGATCAGCTCGGTCATCGGGCAGTAGCTGTAGCGCACGATTTCTTCGCTGGTGGTGAACAGCATCCGCTGCTCCCCTTCCTCGTAGAGGGCGACGCTGCGCTGGTTCGGGCCCAGCAGCACCAGGGCGCAATGGTGTTCTTCCTTGCGCTGTCGAAGGCCGATGCCCCTCCAGCCGGGGGCCAGTTCGATGCGCTCCGAACGCACGGGGAAGCTGCTGGCGGTCATCACCGTCCAGCGCTCGCTGCCGTTCTCGACCGAGCACAACGCGCAGCCGCCGAAGCCCACGCGCCACGGCCAGCCGGCTATGAACAGCACTTGGGTGACGTCCTTGGCCGGGCCCACCATGAACGGCCCCACGACACCCGAAACACCTACGGCGCTGGCATACAACTGGCTGCCGTCGCGGCGCACGTAAGCCATGGCGTCCTCGTCGACCTTGGCCATCGCCATCACGTCGTCTGCCAGGTAGCGGGTCTTGCCGTTGTCGGGCCCGGCATCGGTTTTGCCCGCGATGGACCAGCTCGCCAGATGGCCTTTGCTGTCCAGCAGAAGCAGGCGGCTGGCGGTGCTGTTGCGAATCCAGACGGTGGGCAGCAGCGTGGCGGTGCCGGGCGGCAGTTGCAGTTGATCGCGGCTTGGTTTGTCCACTGCCTTCAGGCCGCTCATGTGCCAGAAGCGCAGTTGATCCCCCTCGCTCAACACCGCGCCAATGGAGCGCCCGAGGAAGGTGATCCCCAGCGGCGACGAGCTGCCGCTCCAGACCGAAGTGCGAACTTCCAGCCCCTTTTTCTGGTGATGCGCCGGCAGCTTGATGACCACCATGCCGGGTTGGTCGAGCAGCCTGAGCGCCACGTGGCCGCCGTGGCTGGAGATGATCGGCGCGAGGGTCTGGGCGACGCGCGGCACGGCGCCTTTGACCGGTGCGGCAACCACCTCGCCTTCGAACTGGCCCTTGAGCAATTGAAGTGCCGAACGCTCCTCGGGGATCGGCAGCGACACCCGGCGTTGGCTGCCCGCCAGCAATTCGAACGTCAGGCTTTGGCCGTCGAGGCTACGGTGCAGGTGCACGCGGTGGGAGCAGAACTGGCGGTCGCTGGCGGGCAGGCGCTGTCCCACCAGCCAGCACTCGCCGGCCTGTTGCGACTGTTCGCCGAGCCAGTGACGCCAGGTCTGCCAGTGTTCCTCGCTGACCACGTTCCAGGTGCGCGCGGCGAGCAACGCCTTGAGCTGCGCCGCGCCATCGAAGGGCCGCAACTGTGGCGCGTCCTGAAGAATGCCCCAACACAATTCGGCGCCCGCTTCTTGCGCACGGCGCGCGAGCAGCATCAACAAGGCCAGATGCACCAGCCGCGCCGCGCCCAGTTGCAGCGGACCGGCATCGAACAGCACCACGATCAGGCGACTGGCCTGCCGCGCCTGGTACTGCGGGGCGAGAAACATGTGCTCACCGGAGACCGCCCGGCGCAGGAATTCTTCCGGCACCTCGCCCGCCAGCAGCCATTCGCTGGACAGCAGGCGCTCGTAGGAACCGCGACGCTGCAGGTCGCCCAGGCCGTCGGGCTCGGGCACACCGCCTTCTTGCAGGCCGCGCCACGGACCGAGGATCGGGTTGAGGCGCCCGAGCAGATCGGCGAACAACGGCAGGTGCTCGGGGGCGAACCAGGTCAGCCATTGCCGCCACGGTTGCAGGGAGTCAGGTAATTGCATCAGCGGCCCGTCCAGTGCGCGGCGATGCGCTGCACATGCTGCGACGTCAGCGGCAGTTGTCGATCAAGGGGAACCACCGCCTGCGGCTCACGCCAGAGCAACAGCGGCGCGCGTGAAAAGGCGCGCGACAGCGCCTGACCGAGCAGGTCCAGCGGCACGTCGGGCTCCCAACTGGTGGGCAGCCAGAGGCCGGGCGCGCGCTCATCGGTAGCGGCGTACTCGACGCCATCGACCCACGGCAAATCCTCGGCCGCGCCACACACCACCAGCACATCGCGATTGGCCGTGGCTTGCAGCCGCGTCGCCTGTTCTTCGGGCAACGTCGCCAGACGCGCATGCAGGCGCCGCGCAGCATCGCCCCAGCCCACCGCCGCCTGGGGCGCGGCCGCTTCGGAGCGCGGTCGCCAGCCCCAGCTCATCAGCGGGGCATTCATACAGTGCTGGTCAGCAGGCGGGTCACGCGTCCACGAACGTCCTGCAGTTGGGCCGGCATGGTCTGGCTGTTGAAGTTGGCGTCGATTTCCCGCAGCAGGTTTTCCAGTTGCGCGCTGGCAGGTGGCTCGCTGCGGGCGAGGTAGTCTTCGGCAGTTTCCAGGAGACGGCTGAGCCGCGACATCGGCTGCAATGTCGCCTCTTCCACGGCACTGAACAAATGGCTGTTGCTGGACTGGGCGAACAGATCGCGCAGGACCTCGCGACCGTGCTGCTGAATCTCCTTGGTCGGCAGCACGTACAGCAGCGGCCACAGGTCCGCTTCGCTGGCTTCGGTGCGACCACTGAGCAACGCGGCGGCGGCGATCAGGCGCTGGGACTTGACGATGCGCCGGTCCGACAACTGCACCCCGGCCTCGCGCAGGCGGCGAATGGCCTGGGCCAGCGCGGGACGTACCTGCGCGAGGTCGACATCTTTCAGCGCATGGCCCAGCACATCCAGCTGGCTCAACCCCAGCAGTTGCTGGACCGGGCGCTGCTCGGACTGCCAGCCGCCGGACAGCATCGCTTCAAGCTGGTTGTCCGGCACCGAATCGACGAACAGGTGCAGCAGGAAGCGATCACCGAAGGCCGCCAGCGCTTCATCGTCGGGCAGGCCGTTGGCGGCGCCGACGCACACCCGCAGCGGGCATTGGATCTGGGTGTGACCGCGACGGAAGCGGCGTTCGTTGAGCACGCCGAGCAGCGTATTGAGGATCGCGGTGGAGCCGAGGAAAACTTCGTCGAGGAAAACGATATCGGCTTCGGGCAGCATGCCGCTGACATCGGTTTCCACCGTGCCCTCGCGCAGCTTTTTCAGGTCTACGGTGCCGAACAGTTCGGAGGGTTCGGTGAAGCGCCCGAGCAGGTATTCGAAATAGCGCCCGCCCATACACTGCGCCACTCGGCGCACCACCGCACTCTTGGCGGTACCAGGCGGCCCGACCACCAGAATGTGCTCTTGCGCGACGGCTGCCAGCACGATCAGCTCGGCCAGTTGCTCCCGCCCCACCAACCCCTCGGTGGCGACCCGCACCGCCTGACGAATCTGTGCGGCAGCGCTGTGCAATGACGCGGACATAAGCACCTTCCCTGAGCTGAAACGAAGAATCTTGCCTCAGGAAAAGGCGTAATCACAAGAAGGAAGATGCCGTGATAGAGCGGCTGATTGCCCAGATAACCAAGCCCTGAACTATTGACGCCGCTCATGAACCCTCGAAAAAACCACAGCAGCAACACGATAAAAACAAACGGTATGGCAGAATGATATCGCCGGAGCACTCAATGCTCCTGCGCCTTCATTCTCTTCTTTAAAAGGATTTTCAATGCGTAACAGCATCAAGCTGCTCGGCACTGCTCTGGGTTTCGCCATCCTCACCGGTTGCGCCTCCGTACCGATGGGTTCCACTGAAGCAGACGCCCAGCTCAAGACCTTCTCCGCGCCACCTGCAGACAAGTCTGGCCTGTACATTTACCGCGACAGCTTCACCGGACAAGCACTGAAGAAATCGCTGACGGTTGACGGCGAACTCATCGGCGAAACGGCGAAAGGCGTGTACTTCCACCGCTTCCTCGCCCCAGGCAAACACGTTATCGGCACTGAATCCGAGTTCAGCGACAACACCCTCACCCTGGTTACCGAGCCGGGTAAGAACTACTACCTGCGCCAGTACATCAAGATGGGTGCATTCGTGGGTGGCGCTGGCCTGGAGCAAATCTCCGAAGCCCAGGCGCAGCGTGATCTGAAAGATTGCTGCAAGCTGGCCGCGTCGAAGTAAGGTTTTCGACGCGGTAATCCGAGCCTTCGAATCAAGGTCCGAAGGCTCGGACTGTCACACTCGACGCCCACCCTTGCGCGTCAATTCCAGCCGCCGATAGGTCGCCGGCGAAAGCCCTTCCAGCTTCTCCAGACACGCCGCCGGATCGTTCAGCGGAAGCTTTTTCAGTTCTTCGAAATCCCGCTCCCACCACTGGGTCGCCAGTAGGCGCTCGATCATCTCTTCGGAATAGCGATAGCGAATCACCCGCGCCGGCACGCCGGCAACCACCGCGTAAGGCGGAACGTCCTGAGTGACCAGAGCGCGGGTGGCGATGATGGCGCCGGTGCCGATGTGCACGCCCTCGAGAATCAGCGCCTCATGGCCGATCCAGACATCATGACCAATGGTGGTCATCTCGATCGGCGCATCGTATTCCCAGTCGGTGTCGGTGTACTGGAAGGGATGGGTGCTGAGCCAGTCGGTGGGATGGTTGTGTTTTTCCTGGCCGATGACCACGCCGTTGCCAATAGAACAAAAGCGCCCGATGGCGCCGACGAACTGCAACTGACCTTCGCCGCGAATGTAGGTGTGGGCACCGATGGACAGCGCATGGCTGGCAATCTGCACGTTGCCCATGCGCACACCGTCTTCGAGGGTGAGCACGGACTTTTTGTGGAACTTCGACAAGCGAGTACCCAGCTTGCAGCCCTGGCGGCGGATCCAGCGGTTCCAGTACCAATCAGTGAGGGGCATCCCCGACTCCTGTTGTTGTTCAACGTCCCCCAACCTGACGGCGAGGGGGCGTAATGGTAGTCGCTCAGGTCGGGAAATGCAGCCGGGGGCCGTCAGTTGCGCTCAGTAACTCCACACCAGCAACACCTGCCCATAGAGATTGCCCCGCGACGTTTCCAACTGGCTCCCGCCGTCTTCCGCGCTGCGCCGGGGTTTGTAGTAGCCCACCAGCGGCAGCAGGCTCCAGTGCGAGTCGATAGCCCACTCCGCGTAAAGATCCAGCTCGCGACCGTCGCGATTGCCCAGGCTCGGGTCGAGGGTGTCGAAGGTATAGAACAGCGCACCCACGTTGACGCTATCGCTCACGGCGGCCTTGACGCCGAGATGGTGCACGCGGGTGTTGCTGTTGAACGGGCCGGCATAGTTGGACGCGACTTCGCCCTGGAACCAGGTCCCCAGCGCCCGGCCATTGCCGTAGAACAGCGGGTCGTAGCCTTCGGAAAAGCGGCTGTAGCGGTAGTTGACGCTGGGTTTGCCGGGCAGTTGCGAGAAGGTCCAGCCGGCTTCGAGGTACCAGGCGTTTTCGTTGCCGGCGTCCTTGCGCTCCCAGGCGTGTTCAGCGGCGAGGAACAGGTCGCTGACACCGGCGTTGCCCTGGGCGCGGACGCTGTAAAGCTTCATGCCCTTGCGCTCGGGGTAGAGCAGTTCGGCCAAGGCCTCGTCGGTGTCGGTGACCTTGATGGCGGTCAGGCCGAAGGTGGCGGGCGCAGCGATGTGTTCGAGGGTCGCGACCGCCAGTTCAGGGCTGGCCTGGGCCGGGTTGTCGGACTTTAGCCACATCAGGTCGCCACGCCAGCCCTGATCGCCGCCCAACCGCAGGACGGCGGTCTGATCGAAGGCCTTACGGCCGGTGAGGTAGTAGGCGCCGCCGCGGTTGACCGCGCCGTCGAGCATGCCGCGGCCGATGTTCAGAGCGTCGCCGGAAATCAGGAAGCCGTCACCCACCACCACGTTCTGGCGCCCGCCAGAAAGCTCCAGGCCGTTCTCGCCCAAGGCCGGAAAAAGATCAGCGGAGCGCCAGCCGAGCCAGGCGTTTTCGATTTTCGTGGTGCGCTCGTCGCCGACCGTCCAGCCGGCGGCATCGCCATCGCCGAAGGTGGCGCTGCCGACCCAGTCGAAGGCGCCATGGAGTTCGCCAAGGCCAGTCGTGCGGTGCTTGAAGTCGATGCCGTATTGCAGCGTGGTTTCCTGCCAGTTGACGCTACCGGGCTCACGCTCGCCGGTCTGGCCGTAGCTTTCGCGGCTGTGGAAGAGGCCGGCAGCGCCTTGCAGCCTGGCGGAGATTTCACTGTCGGCGTCCTGATACAGGGTCATCGCCTGCGCCCAGGGTGAAAGAGCCAGCAGCAGCGGGACGGATGCCTGGAGTTGTTGTTTTCGCATCATGACGGTCTCGGAACAGGAAGGAGAATGGCTCCCGCAGGAGCCGGCGACAGGGCTTCAGGCGGGGATCTCACCCTCGGCATACATGTCGGCGATCACCCGCCACTGACCCTCGATCAGCGACCAGACGAACAGGCTCTTCATCGCGAACGCCTCGCCCTGCAGCGGCAGCACGCGCCAGGTGACCCAGGTGTAGGCGGCGCTGTCGCCCAGCGCGGTGAGGCGGTCGATGCGGATCGAGGCACCGCGGGAGTCGGTCACCAGGGCGGTGAGCAGTTCGCGCAGTTGCGCGGTGCCGTGGTACAGCGCGTCGCTGCCGGCGCCGGTGATTTCGGTGGCGTCGGTGTACAGCTCGCGGACGATGGCGTCGGCATCGCGGCGAGCCCACAACGTTTGCAGCAGGTCGAGCCGGGCTTGCAGGGACGTTTTCAGGGCAGCAGAAGGCATGTTCGAATCCTCTCGGTCGAAGGGTGGGTGCCCCGTCAGGGGCGTTTCAGATCGGGTTGGGGTTCAGCGGCGGCCGTTACGGTAGCCGGCGAGTTGGTGACTGACCTTGCCCAGGGTGCAGATCAGGTTGCGCAGGTTGTCCTTGCCGGGAATGCGGGTGCGGGGGATCGCGCTCATCACGTCCCAGTGGCGCGAGCCGCGGGTCATGCCGTCGGCCACCACCTGGCTGATGACGTGGCTCGGGGTCACGCCGAAGCCGGAGTAGCCCTGGACGAAATAAGCGTTGGGCCGGCCCGGCAAGGTGCCGATCTGCGGGAACAGGTTGGCGCTGCACTCCATCGGTCCGCCCCAGGCGAGGTCGATGCGCACGGGTTCCAGGTAGGGGAACACCTTGAGCATCAGCTTGCGGTTCCACTCTTTGAGGTCGTTGGGGATGTACTCAAGCATCCGCGTGGCCGAGCCGAACAACAGGCGGTTTTCGTTGGTTACGCGGTAGTACTCGATCACCGGGCGGATGTCGCTGAAGGCGCCACGGATGGGGCTGATCTGCTGGATCAGCGCGTCCGGCATCGGCTCGGTCACCAACTGGAAGGCGTAGGTATTGACGATGCTCTTGTGCAGGTCGGGTTCCAGGCGGTCGAGGAAGGCGCCGCACGACCACAGGATCTTCTTCGCCCGCACCGAGCCTTTGGCGGTGCGGATGTGAATGGTGTCGCCGTAGGTCACCTCGAGCACCGGAGTGTTTTCGAAGATCCGTCCGCCCTGCTCCATCAGTGCCTTGGCGGAGCCCAGCAGCATGTTCAGCGAATGCAGATGACCGTTGCCCATGTGCTTGAGCGCGCAGGTGTAGACATCCGAGCCGACGATGCCACGGACTTCGCTGCCTTCCAGATAGGCGATCTCATGGTTCGGGCTGAGTTGCTTGAATTCCTTTTCCCACGCCTGCAGCAGCTTGCCCTGGCGCTTATTGAATCCGAGATAGCCGTAGCCGTGACGGAAGTCGGCGTCGATGTCGTATTTGGCGATGCGCGACTGGATGATCGACGCGCCCAGATCGCTGATCTCGAAGACGGCTTGCAGGCCATCGTCGCCAACGCTCTTGCGGATCTTCTCCAGGTCGTGGCCGATGCCGGCCATGATGTGCCCACCGTTGCGACCCGAACCGCCAAAGCCCAGGTAGCGAGCCTCCAGCAGGACGATATCGGTGACACCGCGCTCGGCCAGTTCCAGTGCCGTGTTGACGCCGGAAAAGCCGCCGCCGATGACCACGACCTCGGCTTCCAGGTCCTGCTCCAGGTCGGGGAACCTGAGGTCGTATTTGCGCGTGGCGGTGTAGTAGGTGGTGGGGGTTTCTACGGACAGCATGGGTTCACCTTGTACGTGTCGTGATCGAACCGGTTAACGGGAAAGCGCGCCCGGCGTGGGGTGACGGTCCTGCAGCCGGCGGATGCCGTAGAGCACCAGCGACAGCAGGAGAATGCCCAGGCCGGTGGCGACTTCTTTCAGGCCGCCGTAGCCAGCCAGTTCCGCCGACGCCGTGCCGACCACCACCACGACGGCGGTGAACAGGCTCAGGACCCAGGCGACCGGAATCCAGCCTCGGCCCAGCCGCACCGGACGCGGCAGGTCCGGCGCGTCGTGGCGCAGCAGGAGGAAGCCGGACAAGGCGAAGAAAATCGCCACCAGGTAGCCGATATTGGCCGTCACCAGCATCGCCAGCGGCGAGGACAGCAGGAAGATCATCGCCAGGTTGAGTACCACCGCCACGCTCATGCAACGCCCCGGCACCTGGTGCTTGTTGAGGGTGCCCAACTGGCGGATGGTCAGGCCTTCCAGGGCCATGCCGTAAAGCGCGCGGGAGCCGTCGGCCAGGGCGGCATTGAGGCCCATGAACAGGCCGACCAGCAGGGCAACGATGAAAAAGTCACTGTAGCCGCTGCCCACCACCGCGTTGAAGGCGTCGATGTAGAAGCCGCTCGGGTTGGCCAGCGCGGCTTCGCGGTCCACCAGCCCGCCAAGGCCGAAGGCGACGGCGGCGAACACCAGCACCGTGTAGCCGCCGGAGGTCAGCAGGGCCAGGCGCATATCGCGCTGGCTGCGGTACTCCGGGCCGAAAGCGGCGCACATCTCGGTGCCGTAGGCGCTCCAACTGACCAGGAATAACCACACCAGGGCGGTGCGCCAGAAACTCCAGTCCAGCGCCACCGGCTCGCTGAGGGCGTGGCGGAAACGCTCGACGCTCCAGCCATCGCCGAACACCGGCGACACCGCCAGCACCAGGATCGGCACCAGCAACAACGCGCCCATGTATTTCGACACCGACGCGGCCATATGCACGCCCAAACGATTGAACTGCCAGAACAGCAACAGCAGGCCGGCCCCGATCAATTGCGGCAGACCGACACTCAGCGGGCCGAAGCTGTAGCTCCAGGTCTGGCTGGAGAACCACTGGGCCTGGGCCAGCGCGCCGGCGCTGACACTGACGATGGACAGCACCGCCGACCAGCCCAGCCAGTAGCCGAACGAGGCCAGCGGACCGACCAGCGTGCAACGCCGGCGCCAGCCCTCGGTGGCGATCATGGCGATGCCGCCGGGCTTGTCCGGGAACATCGCCGAGACTTCAAGGAAGATCCAGTTCTGACACGCACCGACGGCAGCCGAGCCGACCCAGAGCGCCAGGGCGCCGACCGGGCCGAGCACGCCGAGGGCGAAACCGAAGGACGCGAAGATGGAACCGGACACCGCCATCGACAGGGCGAAGGCGTCGGTCCAGCGCAAGGTGGGCTGTAGATGCTGGCTATTGTTGTTATTCATGGCCGGATACGCGGTAGTGGGACGAGCCATGATTAAAGACCCTCGCCGCCTGTGCTGAACACGGCTCACAGCGCCAGCCGCTTGCCTTGCCGTGCCATGCGTCGCGACGGCGTCGGCGAACTTGTAAAAACAATTAACATGTTAGTAGATTGTCACGAACTCCCGTTCCACCGCGCGCCCCCACAAGAACAACACCGGCCTCAGCCGGCCCGAGGTAAGCGATGAACCTGCAGCACGCGAATCTGTTTCAAGGGCGCGAAGGCTTCGAAGTCTGGCATGGCGACCTCGCTTCCAGTTGCGGCACCTTCCATGTCGAACCGCCGGCCGACAACCACATCACCAGCTTCCAGGGCGCGGTCACCGCGCTGGACCGCCAGCGCTGCCAGGTCGAAGGTGCGCGCATCACCAGCAATTGCTCCCACGTGCACCGCTCGCAGCGCGACATTCGCGGCGACGGCAAGGACTTCTTCTATCTGGTGCTGCAACTGAGCGGAGAAGCGTTGAGTTGCCAGTCCGACGCCCAGACCCGTCTTGCCAGTGGCGACCTGGTGCTGCTGGATGTGGCCCGGCCGAGCGACTTTCACTTTCGCGGGCTGAGTGATCAGGTCTCGCTGATCCTGCCGCGCCAGGACGTGCTGCGACGCTTTCGCGAGCAGCGCTTGCGGATCAACCAGCGGATCGACGCGGCATCTGCCATAGGCGCGATGAGCGCCATGCTGGTGGGCCAGTTGCTCAACGACACCCGCCTCACCACCGACGAGTCCCTCGCGGTACTCGATGCCCTCCTCGCCCTGCTGCGCCCGGCCTTGACGGCGGAACCGGGCGATCCGTCCGAGGCCTCGCCGCCGGCGGTGATGACCAAGGCCAAGGCCGTGATCGAGCGCTACCTGACGGATGAAAGTCTGTGCCCGGAACGCATCGCCTGCGCGGCAGGCACCTCGGTGCGCAACCTGCATCGCCTGTTCGCGCGGTATGAAACCAGCGTGGGTCGCTACATCCTCGAACGCCGCCTGCACCGCTGCGCCGAGGCGATCCTGCAAAGCGACGTGAAAATCACCCCCATCGCCCTGAGCTGGGGGTTCAAGGACCTGAGCCATTTTTCCAGGGCATTCAAGAGCGAGTTCGGGGTGTCGCCGCGGGAGTACCGGGAGCGGCGGGGGTAGGGTTCAGGCGTGTGAAGGGAACGCCGGAACATCACACTCAGGCACCCGACAATACCCGCAACGCGGCAGATGCCAGAAAGCCGGAACGGCTCTTCTGTTCCGGATGCGTTTTCACGTAGTCATCGATGCGCTGCAACAAGTGCTCAGGCAACGTTGCGTTGAAACGGACGGACTTTCCCAGGTAAGGCGTGATATCGAAGTCGACTACAGCCCATACACCGCCCGCATAGTCCGGGTTACTCAAGTGAGCATCAATCGATCGGCCTTGAGGCAACGTCTCACCGTCAGCCACCAGCGCGTCGAAGTGCAGCGCCAGCGCCTCCTGCACATTGCCCAGAGCGTCCTCGACCGTTTCCCCTGCGCTGAAGCAACCAGGTACATCGGGAACGGTTACGCCGTAGTCGGAGTCGGGGTCTTTGTGAATGACTATCGGGATCTTCACGGGGTCCTCCTGAGGAAGCATGCTGGGGACTACTCCAGCTCATTTGAGGCCAGCGGCCCTGAGTATGCTGTGCAGCGTTCCGGTGGCTATCTGGATTTTAGGGTGTGGGACGGTGACCCTTCCCGGCTTCACTGGATGCTTGAAATGGTGGTGGCTCCCACGAACGCCTATTAACAGCCACCCATCCGCCTCAAGCAGGGTAATGACTTCCCTGCTGCGCATGTTATCAAGCGCCTCCGCTAAGTGTGTACCGTACACATCAATGCACTGGAGGCAAAGATTTTATAGGCATGGCACACACGATGAAGTCAGCCGCCGCGTAACCCACCGTGCAACGCTTCCGAAGGTACAAACAAAAAAGGCCCACCGTCAGGTGAGCCTTTTCGTTACGCAATCAGGATCAGAAGATGCTGATCGGGTACTCAACGAAGATGCGCAGTTCGTTGCCGTCGTCGTTGTAACCGTTCTCACGCACGCTATCCGAAGTACGCAGGAACGAGCTGCGCACTTTCAGGCTCAGGTCCTTGGCAGGGCCTTCCTGTACGACGTACTTGAACTGGTTGAAGATTTCGCGCTCGGTGCCTTCGCCATAACCGTGGGTGTTGATGTTGTCACCACGCACGTAGGCAACGGAGTAGGTCAGACCCGGTACGCCGAAGGCGCCGAAGTCCAGGCCGTAGCCGATCTGCCAGGAACGCTCGTCTTCAGCGTTGAAGTCGGACCAGTAGGAGTTGGCCAGGTAGATGGTCGAACCACCGTCACCCACGCCAGCCCGGTCCTGGTACCAGCCGTACTGGTAGCCGGTGCTGCCGGTGCTGCGCTGGTGAGCGATGGTCACCGAGTGCGGGCCGAAAGCGTAGGTCGCCGCCAGGCTCCAGATGGTGTTGCTGTCGCCAGTCAGGTCGGCCTTCTGGACGAACTTCTTGTCGATGTCCGACTTGTAGCCGTTGAAGTCCAGGGTCAGGGACTGATCCTTGGCAATGGCGTGGACGTAGTTGACGCCCAGGTAGTGCTTCTTCAGCACGTCTTCGACATCGGAGGTGTACAGCGAGGCGGTCAGGTTCGGCGCGAACTTGTAGGTACCGCCGAAGACGTTGATCGACTTCAGAGCGGTGTCACGTTGTTCGGTGGACTTGCGAGCTTCGCGGGTGTAACGACCAGCGTTCAGCTCCAGGCCTTCGATTTCCTTGGAGTTGATCGAAGTGCCGGTGAAGCTTTCAGGCAGCAGACGCGCGTCGTCGTATTGCAGCACTGGCAGCGAAGGCATTTGGTCGCCGTACTTCAGCACGGTGTTGGAAACGCGGAATTTGACCGCTGCGCCGCCACGAGAGATGTCGTGCTGGGCGTTGCCGCTATCGCCACGCTTGAAGAAGTCGATACCGCCGCCTTCGTTGTGACCGCTACCGCCGTCCAGACGCACTGCGTACAGGCCGAAGGCATCAACGCCGACGCCGACGGTGCCCTGGGTGAAGCCCGAGCTGAACTTGCCGATGAAGCCTTGGCCCCACTGCATCTGGTCGTTGGTGTCGTGTTTCTTGTCACGCTTGATGTAAGCGTTGCGCAGCAGCAGCGAGGCGCTGCTGTCTTCGACGAAGCCTTTGGAAGCGGCTTGGTCGTTGGCCATTGCCTGAGTGGCGGCCATAAGACCCAGTGCGAGCAGACTGATCCTGGTTTTCAACATCTTGTTTTCCTTATTACGTGATGGATACGCGCTGCAGCCAAACGCCAGAACCACGCCCCCTGCGTGGGTTGACGCTCACGGACTGGAAATAAAAAGCCCGCGTGCGATCGATCGCAGCGGGCCTTTTATTTTTGAGTCTTGGCCAGTGGGCCTACAGGCGTTGGGCCGAATCCTAGCCGCGCCCGGAACGGCATGTCAAAAATTCGTGAAGGAATGATGTCAAATTTCATGTTTCTCGCCGTTTTAGCTGCGAATTCCTCCCATTGAGCAGCGGATTGTGCTGTTGAAAATGGCTGAAACTGCCCATTTGGACAGGGTTTACCGATGTGCTGAAAAGTTTCACTTCGGATACATTCAGAAACAAATAACCGGAATGGCAAAGACTAAAGAGTTAACGTTTGCAAATGCCAAGCATTATCATTCGCGCGTTTCTCAACCTCTAAAAACCATCCGGATACTTTCCTCACATGCCTGCCCCTTGCCGCCTTTCCCCCTTGTCCTTGGGCCTTTCCCTGTTATTCGGCTCTGGCCTCGCCGTGGCTGCCAGCACCACGCTGCCGGAACTGTCGGTCACCGCCGACAGCGAGCGCGAGCGCGATGATCCACGGGTCAAAGAAGTCACCACGGCCACCCGCACCTCGACCCCGGTGCGCTACGTGCCGCAGGCCATCGACTCGCTGAAGACCAGCAACGTGCTGGATTACGGGACCAACGACCTCGGCAAGGCGCTGAGCGGCATTCCCAACGTCAGCAGTGGCGCCGACACCCGCTTCGACAGCGTGCGGATTCGCGGCTTCGACGCGAGCAACGACTTCTATCTGGACGGTATCCGCGACGACAGCCAGTACGTTCGCGACCTGCACAACATCGAGCGCATCGAGGTACTCAAGGGCCCGGCGGCCGTGCTGTATGGCCGTGGCAGCCAGGGCGGCATCATCAACCGGGTGAGCAAGGCCCCGGAAGCCGGCCGCCGCTCCAGCATCGAAGCCCAGGGCGGCAGCGAAGACATGCGCAGCCTGTACGCCGACCTCAGCGCTGATCCGTCGGACACCATCAGCCTGCGGCTGAACATGGGTAACAGCGACAACAACAGCTTCCGCGACGGTATCGATGGCAACCGCCAGTTGTTCGCCCCGTCGATGAGCTGGCAACTGACCCCGGACCTGAACTGGCTGGTGCAGTACGAGTACAACCGCTACAACCGCACGCCGGATCGCGGCATACCCGGCAATCCGCTGACCGGCCGCCCGGTGGACGTCAGCCGCGACACCACCTACGGCGACACCCATCGCGACTACATCGACGACAAGACCGAGTCGCTGCGCTCGCGCCTGAACTATCAGTTGAACGAGAACTGGCAACTGCGCCACACCCTCGGCCTGATCACCCTGGATAGCGATTTCGACAACACCTACCTGTCCGGCTACACCCCGGCCACCGGCCTGGTCACCCGCCAGCGCTGGCAGCAGGACCTGAACACCCGCAACCTGTTCAACAACCTGGAAGCCGAAGGTCGCTTCGATACGTTCGGCATCGAACACACGCTCCTCACCGGTCTGGAGCTGGGCGAGCAGCGGCGCAATTCGCTGCTGCACACCGCGCAGGCGGTCAGCGCGGGTGGCCAGGCCGTGCCGTCACTCAACGTCTACAACCCCAACCGCGACCTGCAGCACACCGGCCGGATGGTGGTTTCGAGCAACAACCACACCGACGTCAGTAGCCGCGGCCTGTACCTGCAGGACCAGATTCGCCTGAACGATCAGTGGCAAGTACTGGCCGGCCTGCGTTTCGACCGCTTCGAAGTCGAGACCACCAGCAAGGTCACCGGCAGGAACGAAAAGCAGGACAGCAATAGCACCAGCCCGCGTCTGGGCGTGGTCTACACACCGTGGAAAGAACACTCGTTCTACGCCTCCTGGAGCAAGACGTTCTCGCCAGTGGGCGGCGGCCTGATCGGCATCACCCCGGGCGCTGCGGGCAACACCAACGAGGTGGGCCCGGAGCACACCAGACAGAAGGAAGTCGGGGTCAAGAGCGACTGGCTGGACGAGCGCCTGAGCACCACGCTCGCGGTGTATGAGCTGGAACTGTTCAACCGCCGCAACCTCGATCCGCTGGACCGCAACCGGGTGATCCTCACCGGCCTGCAACGCTCGCGCGGTATCGAACTGACCGCCAGCGGCAAGCTGGGTGGCAACTGGTATGTGCGTGGCGGTATTGGTGTGCAGGACGCCACCATCGTCGACGACAGTGAAGGCAACGCCGGCAACCGCATTGCCGATGTGGCCAAGCGCAACGCCAGCGTGTTCCTGACCTGGAAACCGGAAATGGGCTGGTACGCCGAGACCGGCCTGACCCTGGTCGGCCAGCGCTATGCCGATACCCGCAACACCATCGCGCTGCCAGGTTATGGCACCTGGGATGCGCTGGCCGGCTACCGAACCAAGGACTGGGACCTGCGTGCGGCGCTGAGCAATATCGCCGACAAGACCTATTACGCGTCGGGGACCAGCGCATCGCAGATCCAGTTTGGCGATCCGCGCAGCCTGGTGGTGACCGGCACTTACAGCTTCTGATCAATGAAAAAGGGCGGCACCGTTAACCGGTGCCGCCCTTTTTCTCTTTCAGCCGTCGCCCCATCAGCCGTGCCAGATACCCACCAGAGCATCGAGCTCCGCGTCGGTAATCAGGCCTGCTGGATAGCGTTCTACCAGCATGCGCCGTGGATCGGTCTTCCTGACCCGGGTTGGTCCATTGTGTTTCAACCACCGCGCCAATACCTGGAGCGCTTCGTGGTTCATCACTGTCGGGTGCGAAGCCAACTCACGTGCTGCATTCATTTCACACGTACTCCCCCAGAGGCGTGAGCGGCAACCTTACTCAAGCTTTATGACAGATCCGTGCGGGGCACGACCGTCCGTCCACTTGGTAACAAGTGAATCAAATACAAGAGCTGTGCCATCCAGGGGTGCCGACTGTCGTCCTGCCAATAAAAAAGCCCGTCACAGGACGGGCTTTTTTTTGACGTCAGATCAACGACTTGCGGGTGCAGGCTGCTGCTGGGTCAGGCAGTGAATATTGCCGCCGCCGAGCAGTAGCTCACGTCCGGGCACCATGACCACTTTGTGGTCCGGGAACAGGCGCGCCAAGATCGCTCTAGCTTCAGCATCCGCCGGGTCGTTGAAGCTCGGCGCAATGATGCCGCCATTGACGATGAGGAAGTTCACATAGGAACCGGCCAGGCGCGAGGACGGGCTGCGCTCCTGGCTGCCGGCGACCGGATCGACGCCATCGCACTCTTCCTCGGTGGCGAACATCGGGCCCGGAATCGGCATTTTGTGCACCACGAATGTGCGCCCCTTGGCGTCGCGCTGGCTTTCCAGCACCGCCATGGCCGCGCGGCAACGCGCGTAGTTGGGGTCATTGGAATCATCGGTCCAGGCCAGTAACACTTCGCCCGGGCTGACGTAACAGCAGAAGTTGTCGACGTGGCCGTCGGTCTCGTCGTTGTACAGGCCGTCCGGCAGCCAGACGATGGTGTCCACGGCGAGGTTCTCGCGCAGGATTTCTTCGATCTGCTCGCGGTTCAGGTGCGGGTTGCGGTTGGCGTTGAGCAGGCATTCCTCGGTGGTGATCAGGGTGCCTTCGCCATCGACGTGGATCGAGCCGCCTTCGAGCACGAAGCCTTCGGTGACATAGCGCGCGTTGCGCTCGATACCGAGGATCTTGCCGGCCACTTGCTCGTCACGGTTCCAGGGTGCGTACAGACCGCCAAGGAAACCGCCCCAGGCGTTGAAACCCCAATCCACGCCGCGCACATCGCCGTTGTCGTTGTCGTTGATGACGAAGGTCGGCCCGGTGTCGCGGACCCAGGCGTCGTCGTTGCTGATTTCCACCACGCGGATGTTCGGCTCATCGGCCAGGCGCGCGAGGGCGTTCTCGTACTGGCCGGCGGAAACGCCGACGGTCACCGGCTCGAAGCGGGCGATCGCCTTGGCCACGGCAACGTGCGCGGCCTGCGCCGGCTTGCCGCCCAGGCGCCAGTTGTCCGGACGCTCCGGCCAGATCATCCAGACCTGGGTTTGTGGCGCCCATTCGGCGGGCATGTGGAAGCCATCGGCACGGGGGGTAGAGGTCAAAGTCTTCATGGTCGAACCTGGGTTGTGCCCGGGGCGGGCCGGTGGTTGTACAGAAAGGGTGGGTAATCAGTGATTGCCTTTATAGCCGATAAATATCTGCATTAGAAGTGACAAATAAAATACTACGACCAATAAAAAGCCGGTTAATTCGATAACAATCGAATTGACCGGCTTTTTGCGTTTCAACGCTTACAGGTCTTCCGACAGCACCTTGGCCACGCTGTCGACGAAGAAGTCCACGCTTTCGCGGGTCGTGCACATCGGCGGCTTGATCTTCAGGATGTTCAGGTAGTCGCCGGTCGGTTGCATGAAAATGCCCAGGTCACGCAGGCGATTGCACAGGGCGGCGGTTTCTTCGGTGGCCGGTTCCAGGGTTTGCGGATCGCGCACCAGTTCCAGGCCGAGGTAGAACCCGGACCCGTGCACCGCGCCCGCCAGCGGATATTCATCGATCAACGCCTGCAGACGCGCCTTGAAGTAGCCGCCGACTTCCCGGGCCTTTTCCCACAGCCCTTCTTCGGCCATCACGTCGAGCACGGCCATACCGATCCGGCAACTGACCGGGCTGCCGCCCGCGGAGGAGAAGAAATAACCCTCGGCTTCCAGCGCCTCGGCGATTTCCCGGCGGGTGATCACCGCGCCCAATGGCTGGCCGTTGCCCATGCCTTTGGCCATGGTGATGATGTCCGGCACTACGCCCTGCTCTTCGAAACCCCAGAACCATTCACCCATGCGTCCATAACCGACCTGCACTTCATCGGCGATGCACACCCCACCGCGCTCGCGGACACGGCTGTAAACCTGCTCCAGATAACCGGCTGGTAGCGGAATGCCACCCGCATTGCCGTAGACCGGTTCGCAGATGAAACCGGCGAGCTGGCGGCCGGTAGCGTCGACCTGTTCCAGAACGCTGTCCACATCGTTCACATAATCAACCGTGCTGTCGGCGCCGCGGTACTTGCCGCGATAGGTGTTCGGCGCCGTCACCGGGTGCACCCATTCCGGCCGCGTGCTCAGCGCTTGCGGGTTATCGGCGATAGAGGTGGACACCGCGTCGGCGGCCACCGACCAGCCGTGATACGCCTCGAGCACGCTGAGCATGTCGCGCCCGCCGCTGTAGGCCCAGGCTAGACGGATCGCCAGGTCGTTGGCCTCGGTGCCGCTGTTGACCAGGAACACCCGGTCCATGCCCGTGGGCGCCAGCGCCAGCAGGCGTTCGGAAAACTCGGCGATGGCCGCGTAGTGAAAACGCGAGTTGGTGTTGAGCAACGACCATTGCCGCGCCGCCTCGCTGACCATGCGCGGGTGACCGTGGCCGAGCACCGCGACGTTGTTGAGCATGTCCAGGTAGGAGCGGCCTTGCAGGTCGATCAGGTAGTTGCGCCAGCCGCGTTCGATCTGCGGCGGCTGCTGGTAATAGTGCTTCTGCGAGCGGGCGAAGCTGGCCTCGCGACGCTCCAGCAGGGCTTGGGCATCGCTCAGCGGCGCGGCATCGCAGTCGAAGCCGAGCAGCGCTGCCGGCGACGGACACAGCACCCGCCAGGCCTGCGCGCGGGACGGCACGACAAAGGCCGGCGGACGCAGCCCCGGCACCCGGCACAACTGCACCGTGACGATCTCGGCACTTTGCGCCAGTAACTGGCCTTGCTCGATCACCTGGCCATCGGCCGGACCCGCGTCGATCCCGGACAGCCAGAGCGTGACTTGCCCGCCTTCCAGACTGCCGCTGCCCGCCGCGTCCTCACGCCAGGTGCCGGCAAACGGCGCCCGCAGTTCGCTGCCGGGCGTCAGGTGCAGCTCGACGTGCAAGGCGAAGGTCTGCGGCTCTTGCGGGTTATCGATATGGGTTTGCGACAGCCGATACTCGCCATACAGCGACGCCGCCGGGGCCGGGTGCTGACGCAACAGTTGCTGATCGATACCCGGCGCCTCCCAGTTGCCGGCGCTGAAATGCTCGCTGAGCACACCCAGATCGACCCGCGCCACCGCCTGCTCGCGCAAGGCCGGCAGCAGGTTTGCGCAAGCGCTCAGGTCCGGCGCCGTCGGCGTGATCCCCGCCACCTGCAAAATCGCCGCCTCCATCAGGGCGAACGGCACGCTGTCGGCGACCTCGAAGATCTCCCACTCGTGCGCGAGATTTGCACGGCTGTATTGATTGTCCGGATCGATGCTCACCTGTTGCTCGCCACTGAGCACCAGCACTGCGGCGCGGGCGACGATCAGCGGCCAAAGCGCCTTGAGCTCGGCCTCGGTCAGCGGGTTGACCGCATGATAGGCCGCGACTGCGGGGAGGATACGCAGCGGATCACCCTCGGCATGGTGCAACAAGGCCGCGCAAGTCACCGACAGGTCGGCGATTCGCCAGGTGTGCAGCAGATCGCCGAAATCGATCACGCCTTGCAGTTGCCACTGCCGGTCGGCATCGCGCTGCCAGACGGCGTTGTCGTCGGTGATGTCGAGGTGCACGGCCTGCATCGGCAGGTCCGCCTGGATTTCAGCCAGCGCCTGCTGCGCCTGGGCCGCGGCGGACTGCACGCGCGCCTTGCGCGGCCCCTCGGCGAGCACCGGCAGCAGGTGCGCGATCAGCGCCTGGGCGTGTTGCGGGTCCCATTGCAGGGTGCGCGTCAGGCCCGGATGGCTGAAATCGGCCAGGGCCTGGTCGACCCGCGCACACAGGGCGCCCAGTTCGGCCATCAACCGCGGTTCCATGTGCTTGAGGCGGGTCAGCGTCTGCCCGTCGATGTAGTCCAGCAGCCGCGCACGTACGGCCTGACCCTCGATATCCAGCGACAACAACTGCTCGCCCGAGGCCGCCACCTGCACCGCCGGCACCGGCACACCGCGCTCGCGCAGGTAGCCGAGGGCCGCGTGCTGGGCCTCCAGTTCCTGCGCCGAGTAACTGCCGTGGCAGACTTTCAGCACATAACGGCCCTGGCCGGTGTCGAGGCGAAAGTTCAGGTCCTGCTGGCTGCCCAGCGCCTGCAAGGTGCCCGCCAGCCCGTAGTGCTGATCGAGCAGGACACGAGCCTGTTGCTCGCTGAGGGTGGGGCACGGTTGGCTTGCGCGGTGGATAAGGGTACTGAGGGGCATCGCGGGGACCTCGGTTTTTTTGAGGTTATATCGCCATCTGTCCGGCGCTAACGCAAGTGCATCGATAAAAATTCTGCACAGTTGGCCTAAAGTTCGTTGCATAAAGCATGACAAACAACGTATCCGGCACAATCCGCTTGCACCGTCTGCGACGGCACACAAGTATGTAGCCGTTGCTCAATGCAAGTTACGGAATAAAGGCGGCCCCGACATGCGAATTCTCATCACCGGTGGAGCTGGATTCATCGGCTCGGCGCTGGTGCGCCACCTGATCGACAAGACCGACCACGAAGTGCTCAACCTGGACAAGTTGACCTACGCCGGCAACCTGGAGTCGTTGCACAGCGTCGCGACGAATACCCGCTATGAGTTCGTCCAGGCCGACATCGTCGACCAGGCAACCGTCAGCGCTGTCCTCGCACGCTTCCAGCCGCACGCGATCATGCACCTGGCCGCTGAATCCCATGTCGACCGTTCCATCGACGGTCCGTCGGACTTCATCCAGACCAACATCGTCGGCACCTACAGCCTGCTGGAAGCAGCCCGCGCTTACTGGACGAAACTGCCGGCCGGCGAGCGTGAAGCGTTCCGCTTCCACCATATCTCCACCGACGAAGTGTACGGCGACCTGCACGGTGTCGATGACCTGTTCACCGAGACCACGCCTTACGCGCCAAGCTCGCCGTACTCGGCCAGCAAGGCTGCATCCGACCATCTGGTCCGCGCCTGGCACCGTACCTACGGCCTGCCGGTGCTGCTGACCAACTGTTCGAACAACTATGGTCCGTTCCACTTCCCGGAAAAACTCATTCCGCTGGTGATCCTCAACGCCCTGGCGGGCAAGCCGCTGCCGGTCTATGGCAATGGCCTGCAAGTCCGCGACTGGCTGTTCGTCGAAGACCACGCCCGCGCCCTGCTCAAGGTCGTGAGCGAAGGTGTGGTGGGCGAGACCTACAACATTGGCGGTCACAACGAACAGAAGAATATCGATGTCGTGCGCGGCATCTGCGCCCTGCTCGAAGAACTGGCGCCGCAACGTCCGCAAGGTGTTGCCAGCTATGCCGACCTCATCACCTTCGTCCAGGACCGTCCTGGCCACGATCAGCGCTACGCCATCGACGCCGGCAAGATCGAACGTGAACTCGGCTGGGTTCCCGAAGAAACCTTCGAGAGCGGCCTGCGCAAGACCGTCCAGTGGTATCTGGACAATCTCGAATGGTGCCGCCATGTACAAGACGGCAGCTACCAGGGACAACGCCTGGGCAACTCCGATTTCAAGGACCTGATTGCATGACCAAAGGTATTGTCCTGGCGGGCGGCTCCGGCACCCGCCTGCACCCCATCACTCTCGGTGTGTCCAAGCAGCTGCTGCCGATCTACGACAAACCGATGATCTACTACCCGATTTCGGTACTGATGCTTGCCGGGATCCGCGAAATCCTGGTGATTTCCACTCCACGCGATCTGCCGCAATACCGCCAGTTACTCGGCGATGGCAGCCAGTTTGGCATCGATATCAGCTACGCCGAGCAACCCACCCCGGACGGCCTGGCCCAGGCTTTTCTGATTGGTGAAAAGTTTATCGGAGACGATTCCGTGTGCCTGGTGCTGGGCGACAACATCTTCCATGGCCAGGGCTTTACCGCGCAGTTGCTCAAAGCGGCCAGTCATGGTCACGGTGCGACGGTATTCGGCTACTGGGTCAAGGGGCCCGAGCGCTTCGGCGTGGTCGAATACGACGCTGACGGTCGCGTGCTTTCCATTGAGGAGAAGCCGGCGGTACCGAAGTCCAACTACGCAGTGACCGGCTTGTATTTCTACGACAACGATGTGGTGAGCATCGCCCGCTCCGTCAAACCCTCGGCACGCGGCGAGCTGGAGATCACTGACGTCAACAACGCCTACCTGAAGCGCGGCGACCTGCGCGTGGAGCGATTCGGCCGTGGCTTCGCCTGGCTGGACACCGGCACCCACGACAGCCTGCTTGAGGCGTCTCAGTATGTGCAGACCATCGAGCATCGTCAGGGTCTGAAAGTCGCCTGCCTCGAAGAGATCGCTTTCCAGCAGGGCTGGATCAACGAGGCAGAGCTGACCGCTCGGGCCGAAGCCCTGAGCAAAACCGGCTATGGCCAATACCTGCTTGGACTGATGAGCAAAACACAATGAAGGTAACTGCCAGTACCCTGCCGGAAGTTCTGATTCTGGAGCCCACGGTTTTCGGAGATGCCCGGGGTTTTTTCTACGAGAGCTTCAACGAACGCGTGTTTGCTGAAAAAACCGGCGTAGCCGCTCATTTTGTTCAGGACAATCATTCACGCTCGCAAAAAGGCGTGCTGCGTGGCCTGCACTACCAGATTGAAAATGCCCAGGGAAAAGTGGTGCGGGTCACCGCGGGCGAGGTGCTCGATGTGGCCGTCGACTTGCGCCGTAGCTCGGTCAACTTCGGACGCTGGACCAGTATTCACCTCTCGGCGCAGAACAACCGCCAGTTGTGGATTCCGCCAGGCTTCGCCCACGGGTTCTACGTGCTGAGCGACCACGCCGAGTTCCTCTACAAGACCACCGACTATTACAACCCGGCCGCCGAACGCTGCGTCCTCTGGAACGACCCGACCCTGGCCATCGACTGGGAACTGGACGGCGAGCCACAACTCTCGGCCAAGGACCAGAACGGCAAACTGCTGCGCGACGCGGACCTGTTCCCGTGAACATCCTCGTCATTGGCCGTAATGGTCAGGTCGCCCAGGCCCTCCAGCACGCGCTGGGCAAGCTTGGCCAGTTGCACATCCTCGGCAGCGACCAACTCGACCTCACGCACCCGGAGCGGATTGCCGAGCAGGTCCGCGCCATCGCCCCGGACCTGATCATCAACGCCGCCGCGCACACGGCGGTGGACCAGGCCGAGAACGAGCCGGAGCTGGCCTTCGCGATCAACGCCACGGCGCCTGGCATCTTCGCTGAAGAAGCCGCGCGCCTCGGCGTGCCGCTGATCCACTACTCCACCGACTACGTCTTCGACGGCAGCAAGGCCGGGCCTTACACCGAAGAAGACACGCCAAACCCGCTGGGCGTCTATGGACACAGCAAGCTGGCCGGCGAACAGGCCATCGCCGCGGTGGGTGGGCAGCACCTGATCCTGCGCACCAGTTGGGTCTACTCGACCCACGGCCGCAACTTCCTGCTGACCATGCAGCGTCTGCTGCAAGAGAAGCCGGAACTGCGCATCGTCGCCGATCAGATTGGCGCGCCGACCTGGGCCGGGACCATCGCCGACAGCACCCGTCAGTTGATCGAGCGCTGGCAAGCCGGCCAGGCCGGCGCCTGGGGCGTCTACCACCTGACCGCGCAGGGTGAAACCTCGTGGTTCGGTTTTGCCCAGGCGATCGGCGAGCAGCTCAAGGCCCACGGCAAACTCTGCGCCAATCTGCTGCCGATCCCGTCCAGCGAATACCCGACGCCGGCACGCCGGCCGTTGAACTCGCGCCTCGACTGCGGCCGCCTGCAACGCGAGTGGAACGTCAGTCAGACCGACTGGCATCAGGCGCTGATCGACTGCCTGAAGTAGCGCATAATGCGCCAGATCTTTCTGGCGCTTTGTTGCGATGACCATGACCCCCAGCACTCCCCGCCGTCCCCGCTGGCGCAGCCTGGCCCTGTTGGCCCTGTGTCTGGCGCCGCTGCTCTGGCCACTCAAGCACCTGGCCGAACACTATTACCAGGAAGAGCTGGCCAGCCAGAACCGCCAGACCCTCGACCTCTACGTCGCCAACCTGCTGGGCATCCTGCACCGCTACGAAGCCCTGCCGCAGATTCTCGGCGACCTGCCGACCCTGCGCGCCGTCCTGGCCGATCCCTTTCGCCTGGAATACCTGACCAACGCCAACCGCCGGCTCAAGGAAATCAGCAGCCAGACCGGCGCCGAAGTGATCTACCTGATGGACGCCAAGGGCAACACCCTGGCCGCCTCCAACTGGGACAAGAAAGACAGCTTCATCGGCCGCAATTTCGCCTTCCGCCCGTACTTCAGCGAAGCCACCGCCGGGCGCCTGGGGCGCTTCTTCGGCCAGGGCACCACCTCGGCCAAGCGCGGCTACTTCTTCGGCGCGCCCGTGTGGCAAGGCGAGGAGGTCATCGGCGTGCTGGTGGTCAAGGTCGACCTGGACCACACCGAAACCCTCTGGGGCAAAACCCCCGAACAATTGCTGCTGACCGACAGCAACGGCGTGGTGGTGCTGACCTCGCGTCCCGACTGGCGCTTCCGTGCCACCCGGCCGCTGACCGATGAAGAACGCCAGGCGATCACCGCGATCCAGCCCTATCCGACCCAGGAGCCCAAGCCGCTGAACCTCAACCGCCAGGCCTGGCTCGTGCAGACCCGGCCGATTCCGGAAACTGGCTGGGAGGTGAACATCCTCGCCCCGCGGGCACTGGTGGACCGCTCGGTGAGTACGGTGCTGGCCGTCGGTGGCGCCACCCTGCTGGCGGTGATGCTGCTGGTCGGGCTGGTCATGCAGCGGCGCCGGCATTACATGGACCGTATCGACTTCGAAGCCCGCGCCCGCCACGACTCGGAAAAGCGCGTGGCCGAGCGTACCGCCGATCTCGAAGGCCTCAACAGCCGCCTGAAAAGCGAAGTGCTGGAGCGTGAGCAAGCCCAGCAAGAAGCCGCCCGCGCCCAGGACGAACTGGTCCAGGCCGGCAAGTTGTCGGTGCTCGGCACCATGTCGGCGAGCATCAGCCACGAACTCAACCAGCCGCTGGCGGCCATTCGCAGCTACGCAGAGAACGCCGAAGTGCTGCTCGACCACCAGCGCATCGACGACGCCCGCGGCAACCTCAAGCTGATCAACGAACTGACCGGACGCATGGCCTCGATCATCGCCCACCTGCGCGCCTTCGCCCGCCGCGACCGCCACGCGCCGGAAAGCGTGGCCCTGCAACCGGCGCTGGACGACGCACTGGCGCTGTTGGCCAAGCGCCGCCGGGCAATGGCCGTCGAGCTGATCCGCGACCTGCCCGAAGCCACGTTCTGGGTGCAGGCCGGTGAAACCCGCCTGCGCCAGGTGCTCGGCAACCTGCTGGCCAACGCCCTCGACGCCCTCACCGAAAAAGCCAATCCCCGCAAACTGTGGATAAGTGCCGAGCGGCGTGAAGACTACGTCTACCTGACCATTCGCGACAACGGCCCGGGCTTCACCAGCCAGGCCATGGCCCGTGCCCGCGAACCGTTTTTCACCACCAAGACCCGCACCCAGGGCCTTGGCCTGGGCCTGGCGATCTGCGACACGCTGATGCGCGCGCTGGGCGGTGAGTTGCTGCTGGCCAACCACCCCGAGGGCGGCGCGCTGCTGACCCTGCAACTGCGCGTGGCCAAGCCCGGCGCCAATCTTAAGACTTCGGAGGACCACTCGGCATGACCACCGAGACGCTGATCGACAGCCGCATCCAGGTAATCCTGGTCGACGACGACCCGCACCTGCGCCAGGCCCTGAGCCAGACCCTCGACCTCGCCGGCCTGCGCGTGCTGCCGCTGAGCGACGCCCAGGGCCTGGCCCAACGCATCGAAGCCGACTGGCCGGGCGTGGTGGTCAGCGATATCCGCATGCCCGGCATCGACGGCCTGCAACTGCTGGAGCAACTGCACGCCCAGGACCCGGAACTGCCGGTGCTGTTGATCACCGGCCACGGCGATGTGCCGCTGGCGGTGCAGGCGATGCGCGCCGGCGCCTATGACTTCCTGGAAAAACCCTTCGCCAGCGATGCCCTGCTCGACAGCGTGCGCCGCGCCCTGGCCCTGCGCCGCCTGGTGCTGGACAACCGCAGCCTGCGCCTGGCCCTCAGCGACCGCCACGAACTCAGTGCCCGGCTGGTCGGCCAGTCGGCGCCGATCCTGCGCCTGCGCGAACAAATCGGCGCCCTCGCCGCGACCCGCGCCGACGTGCTGATCCTCGGTGAAACCGGCGCAGGCAAGGAAGTCGTGGCCCGCGCCCTGCACGACCTGTCCAGCCGCCGCGACGGTCCGTTCGTGGCGATCAACGCCGGCGCCCTGGCCGAGTCGGTGGTGGAAAGCGAGCTGTTCGGCCATGAGCCCGGCGCCTTCACCGGCGCGCAGAAACGCCGCATCGGCAAGTTCGAATTCGCCAACGGCGGCACGCTGTTCCTCGACGAAATCGAAAGCATGAGCCTGGATGTCCAGGTCAAATTGCTGCGCATGCTGCAGGAGCGCGTGCTGGAACGTCTTGGCGGCAACCAGCAGATTCCGCTGGATATCCGTGTCATCGCCGCGACCAAGGAAGACCTGCGCCAGGCCGCCGACCAGGGCCGCTTCCGCGCCGACCTCTACTACCGCCTCAACGTCGCGCCGCTGCGCATTCCGCCGCTGCGCGAGCGTGGCGACGACGTGCTGGTGCTGTTCCAGCACTTCGCCGATGCCGCCAGCGAGCGCCACGGCCTGCCGCCGCACGCGTTGCAGCCGGCGCAACGGGCGATGCTGCTGCGCCACGGCTGGCCGGGCAATGTGCGTGAACTGCAGAACGCCGCCGAACGCTTCGCCCTCGGCCTTGAGCTGGCGCTGGACGGCCAGGTCGAGAGCACCGCCGCGCCACAGGACCTGCCACCGGCCAACGGCAACCTCAGTGAACAGGTCGAGCACTTCGAACGTTCGCTGATCGCCGCGGAACTGGCGCGCACGCACAACTCCATGCGCAGCCTCGCCGAAGCCCTCGGCATCCCGCGCAAGACCCTGCACGACAAGCTGCGCAAACACGGCCTGAGCTTCGCCGACAGCAACACCAGCGCCGCTGACGATCTCGAGGAAACCCGCTGATGAGCAGCGACAGCCACTACCTGGAAAACGTCCTGCACCAAGACATCCCGCTGACCCGCGACATGGGCCTCAAGGTCCTCGACTGGCAACAGCAACGCCTGCGCCTGCAATTGCCGCTGGACGCCAACGTCAACCACAAGAGCACCATGTTCGGCGGCAGCCTGTACTGCGGCGCGGTGCTGGTGGGCTGGGGCTGGTTGCACCTGCGCTTGCGCGAGGCGGGGATCGATGACGGGCATATCGTCATCCAGGAAGGCCGGATCAGTTATCCACTGCCGGTGACCGGCGCGGCCATCGCGGTGTGCGAGGCGCCGGAGGAGAAGGTCTGGCAGCGTTTCGTCAGCACCTATCAGCGCTATGGCCGGGCGCGCCTGAGCCTGCACACCCAGGTGTTCAACGAGAACAGTGAAGCGCCCGCCGTGGCGTTCGACGGGCAGTACGTTCTACATCGCTGACGCCAGTGCCAGCAGCTTGCCGCGCCACGGCGCGGCGGCGGGCAGGCCAAGGAAGAACGGGTTGAGCAGCGATTCCCGCGGTGGATAAACGAAGGCTTCGCCGTCCAAGCCGAGCACTTCACCGCCCGCCCCTTCCAGCACCCCTTGCGCGGCCGCAGTGTCCCACTGCGAAGTCGGCGCCAATCGCGGGTAGCAATCGGCGGCGCCTTCGGCCAGCAGGCAGAACTTCAGCGAACTGCCGATATTGGCCAGTTCCAGCGCCCCCAGCGCTTCGCCGAGGCCGGCCAGCAAACGCTCCTGCTGCGGGCTGGAATGACGGCGACTGGCGACCACGGTGAACGACTCACCCACCGGCGGCGCCAGGCGAACCTTGATCGGCTGCACCTTGCCATCGGCTTCCGCGCGCCAGGCGCCGAGGCCCCGGCCACCGTAGTAGCAACGGCCAGTGACCGGCATCACCACCACGCCGAAGACCACACGGCCTTGCTCGACCAGGGCGATATTCACGGTGAACTCTTCAGTCCCGGCGATGAACTCCTTGGTGCCGTCCAACGGGTCCACCAGCCACCAGCGCTGCCAGCGCTGGCGCTCTTCGAGGGCGATGTCGCAGTCTTCCTCGGACAGCACCGGAATATCCGGCGCCAGTGCCTGCAAGCCCTCGGCGATGACGTCGTGCGCGGCGAGGTCGGCGGCGGTGACCGGCGATTCGTCGGCCTTGGCCGTTACCGCCACGTTCACGCGCCAGAACGGCAGGATCGCGGTGCCGGCGCGGCGCGCCAGCGCCACCACGTGGGGCATCAGTTCGAGATCGTTCATGCCGGGAACACTCCACGCTGGGTCAGCAGGTCGCGCACCAGATAAAGCGCCGCCAGCGCCCGGCCTTCGGAAAACTGTGGATGCTGGGCCAGCGCCGACAGCTCGCGCAGGCTGACGCGATCGACACGCATCGGCTCCGGCTCATCGCCTGGGAGGTGTTCTTCATAGAGGTCGGTGGCCAGGACCACCTGGATCTTCTGGCTCATGTAGCCAGGGGACAGCGACAGCTCGGTGAGGTGTTCCAGCTGACGGGCGCCGAAGCCGGCTTCTTCCTTCAACTCGCGGTTGGCAGCCGCCAGCACGTCCTCGCCCGGCTCGATCAGGCCCTTGGGCAGGGACAGCTCGTATTCGTCGGTGCCGCCGCAGTATTCCTCCACCAGCACGGCGTGCTCGCTGTCGAGCATCGCCACGATCATCACCGCGCCGTAGCCATTGCCGCGCCCGACCAGCCGTTCGTAGGTGCGCTCGGTGCCGTTGGAGAAGCGCAATTGCACGGCTTCGACACGGAACAGGCGGCTGCTGGCGACGATCTCGCGGGAAAGGACGGTGGGTTTCTGGCGCATGAGGGGGCGGCTCCTTGGCGGTAACGGGTTACTATACCGCCCACGATAGCCTGACCGAACGAGAATATTTCACATGCCTGCCCTCGCCTGGCGCGACATCGACACGGTCCTGTTGGACATGGACGGCACCTTGCTGGACCTCCACTACGACAACCACTTCTGGATGGAGCTGCTGCCCCAGCGCTATGCCGAGCACCACGGCATCAGCCGGGCCATGGCCGAGCTGGAAATCCAGCCGCTGTTCGAGCGCAACGCCGGGTCGCTGAACTGGTATTGCCTGGACTTCTGGACCGCCGAACTCAAGCTGCCGATCCGCGAACTGAAGCAGGAAACCGCCAACCTGATCGCCCTGCGCCCGGACGCCGACACCTTCCTCGCCGCCCTGCGCGACGCCGGCAAACGGGTGATCCTGATCACCAACGCGCACCGCGACTCACTGTCGCTGAAACTGGAGCGGGTAGCCCTGGCGCCCTACTTCGAGCGCATGATCAGTTCCCACGACTACGGCTTCCCCAAGGAAAACCAGCAGTTCTGGACCGCCTTGCAAGCCGACACCGGCTTCGACCCGGCACGCAGCCTGTTCATCGACGACACCCTGGCGATCCTGCGCAGCGCCCGCACCTTCGGCGTCGCCCACCTGCTCGCCGTGCGCCAGCCAGACAGCCGCAAACCTGCGCGCGATACCGAAGAGTTCGCGGCGCAGGAGGATTACCGGGTTCTGTTGGAAGGACTGTGAATCTGCGGGCTTATTCTGGAATACGCAGCGTTTGCCCCGGATAGATCTTGTCCGGATGGCTCAACAGCGGCTTGTTGGCTTCGAAGATCTTGTTGTACAGGTTGGCGTTGCCGTAGACGGTCAGGGAGATGGCGCTGAGGGTGTCGCCCTTCTTCACCACCACGAAGCGGGAAGCAGCGACAACCTGCCCGGTCACCGTGAGTTGATCATCGACGGAGGCCACGCCGGCAATATTGCCCAGCGCCAGCAGAATCTTCTCCTTCTCTTCCTGACTGCTCACCTCGCCCTTCACCGTGACCTTGTCACCGTCCACCGTGGTCTCGATGTTCGGGTTGCCCAGCCCGACCTTGGCCACGTGATCCTTGAGTTGCTCGCTGGCATTGGCGTTACCCGGCGTCAGCAGGTCGATAAGTTTCTCGCCCGCCTCTTTCACGAAACTGAAAATGCTCATGCCACTCTCCTAGTGATGAATCTCGGAGCAGGGAGTCTAGGTCAGGTTAGAATGCTTCGCCCGCCAACCCCGAGACGACGATGGACATCAAACAGCTCAAGTTCCTCATCGCCCTGGATGAAACCCGTCATTTCGGCCAGGCCGCCGCGCTTTGCCACGTGACCCAGCCGACCCTCTCGATGCGCCTGCGCAACCTCGAGCGCGAGCTGGGGCTGGAGCTGGTCAATCGCGGCCAGCGCTTCGAAGGCTTCACCGCCCAGGGCGAGCGGATCCTGGCGTGGGCACGCTCGGTTCTCGCCGCCTACGACGGGCTGCAGGCCGAGGCCGCCGCCTGTCGCGGGCATCTCGCCGGCACGCTGCGGCTGGGGATGGTGCCGCTGTCGAGCTTCGACCCACTGCCGCTGTTGCAGCGCCTGCACCGCCAACACCCGGACCTGAGTTTCGAACTCAGTGCCCTCAGTTCCGAACAGATCCTCGAACAGCTCACCAGCAATCGCCTCGACCTGGGGCTGTCCTACCTGGAAAAACTCGACCACGACCGCTTCGAAGCGCTGCCACTGGGCGAGTCGCGCATGGGCCTGCTGTACGACCCGGCGCACTTCCGTTTCGACGATCAGCCGCTGCACTGGGAAGCGTTGGCCGAGCTGCCGCTGGGCCTGCTCACTGCGGGCATGCACTTTCGCCAGTCGGTGGACCACAACTTCCACAGCCGCGGCCTGAACCCGCGTCTACTGTTGCAGACCGATGCCGTCCATCAGTTGATCCAGGCCGTGCACGGAGGCCTGTGTTGCGCGGTGATGCCGTTGGGCACCGGACTGGAAGCAGTCACCGGCAAACTGCGCCTGCACCCCATCGAAGCGGCCTGCACCCTGGCCCCGCTGGGCCTGATCATGCGCCGCACGGCACCGCGCTCGGCACTGGCCGAAGCCTGCATGGCCGAATACCGCAAATTGCTCGAAGAGGCATGATCGACGGCCTCTATGGAGGCATCAGCAGAAGCGATTAGACGATACCCGAGCGTGGGCCTAGGCTTAAGACTGATCAGCCTGCGGGTATCTAATAATGAGCAGCAAACCCCCGGCCTGTGCGGCTTCCACGCTTCTGGACGCCCCAGCCGCCAGCGTGCGTTACGACTACAGCCAGCTCGAAGACAACGCTCCCGCCAGCGCCGACCTCGCCGAAGAGGTGGCCCTGGCCATCGCCTTCAACGGCATCAGCCAGGCGGTCATGCTGGTAAGCCCTACCGATCTGGAAGACTTCGTCGTCGGTTTCAGCATTGGCAGCGGCATCGTCGAGCACATCGACGATATCTATGACGTGAAACTTGCCGGCAGCGGTTCGGCGCTGCACGCCCAGGTGGAAATCGCCAGCCGCGCCTTCTGGAACCTCAAGACCCAACGCCGACAGATGGCCGGCACCAGCGGCTGCGGCCTGTGCGGCGTGGAAGCCGTGGAACAGGCGCTGCCCGACCTCAAGGCCTTGCCCGGCGCGCCATTGCCGCCCGCCGAGTGGCTGGCCGGCCTGCGCCAGCGCATCAACACGTTCCAGCCGCTGGGCCAGCACTGCGGCGCGGTACATGCCGCGCTGTTCATGGATGCCCATGGTGAATTACTGATGGGCCGCGAAGACATCGGCCGACACAACGCCCTCGACAAGCTGATCGGCGCCCTGCTGCGCCAGCGCATCGACACCACCGGCGGCCTCGCCGTGGTCACCAGCCGCTGCAGCCTGGAACTGATCCAGAAAGTCCTGCGCGCCGGCATCCAGACCCTGGTCAGCCTGTCCTCGCCCACCGGCCTGGCGCTGCAATGGGCCCGCCGGCACAACCTGAACCTCATCCACCTGCCACAACACAGTGCGCCGAGGGTCTACAGCCCTGCACGGGAGAATCGATCGTGAGCCTGCATCATCAAGCCGACCAGAAACCCGTCCCGCGCTACAAACCCTACAACGGCGCCGCCGGTGGCTGGGGTGCGCTGCGCAGTGTGGCGCAGGCCTGGATCGGCAGCGACAACGCGCTGAAGAACATCCGCGCCCTGCTCAAGACCAACCAGAACGGCGGCTTTGACTGCCCCGGCTGCGCCTGGGGCGACTCGCCGGAAAGCGGCATGGTCAAGTTCTGCGAGAACGGCGCCAAGGCGGTGAACTGGGAGGCGACTAAGCGCCGCGTCGACAAGTCGTTCTTCGCCCGCCACAGCATCAGCTCGCTGCTGAGCCAGAGCGACTACTGGCTCGAATACCAGGGCCGACTGACCGAGCCGATGGCCTATGACCCGGCCAGCGACCGCTACAAACCGATTTCCTGGGATGAGGCCTTCGCCGTCATCGCCCGTCACCTCAACGCGCTGGAAAGCCCCGACCAGGCCGAGTTCTACACCTCGGGCCGGGCCAGCAACGAAGCGGCCTACCTGTACCAGTTGTTCGTTCGTGCCTTTGGCACCAACAACTTCCCGGACTGCTCGAACATGTGCCACGAAGCCAGCGGCGTGGCCCTGGGCCAGAGCGTCGGCGTCGGCAAGGGCACCGTGACCTTCGATGATTTCGAACACGCCGACGCGCTGTTCGTCTGGGGCCAGAACCCCGGCACCAACCACCCGCGGATGCTCGAACCGCTGCGCGAAGCGGTGAAACGCGGCGCCCAGGTGGTCTGCGTCAACCCACTCAAGGAGCGCGGCCTGGAACGCTTCCAGCACCCGCAGCACCCGATCGAAATGCTCACCAACGGCGACCGCCCGACCAACACCGCCTACTTCCGCCCGGCCTTGGGCGGCGACATGGCGATGATGCGCGGGATGGCCAAGTTCCTTCTGCAGTGGGAACGCGAAGCCCAGGCCAGTGGCGCCGAACCGGTGTTCGACCACGCCTTTATCGCCGAACACACCGCCACCGTGGACGACTACCTGGCGGCGGTGGACGCCACCTCGTGGGAACAGATCGAGTCGCAGTCAGGGCTGCCCCTGGCCGATATCGAACAGGCCGCGCGCATGTATGCGCGGGCGAAGAAAGTCATCATGTGCTGGGCCATGGGCATCACCCAGCACCGCCACTCGGTGGCGACCATCCAGGAAATCGCCAACCTCATGCTGCTGCGCGGCAACCTCGGCCAGCCGGGCGCCGGCCTGTGCCCGGTGCGCGGTCACAGCAACGTGCAGGGCGACCGCACCATGGGCATCAACGAGCGTCCGCCGGTGACTTTGCTGGACTCGCTGGAGCGTCATTTCGGCTTCAAGGTGCCGCGCCACAACGGCCACAACACCGTCGAAGCCATCCACGCCATGCTCGAAGGCAAGGCCAGGGTCTTCATCGGTCTGGGCGGCAACTTCGCCCAGGCCACGCCCGACACCGAGCGCACCGCCCAGGCCCTGCGCAACTGCGACCTGACCGTGCAGATCAGCACCAAGCTCAACCGCAGCCACCTGATTCACGGCAAGGAAGCGCTGATCCTGCCGTGCCTCGGCCGCACCGACATCGACCAGCAGGGCGAAGGCCCGCAGGCGGTGACCGTGGAAGACTCGTTCAGCATGGTCCACGCCTCCAACGGCCAATTGCAGCCGCTGTCGCGGCAGATGCGCTCGGAGCCGGCGGTGGTCGCCGGGATCGCCGCAGCGACCCTGGGCAGCCATCCGGTGGACTGGAACTGGCTGATCGCCGACTACGGACGCATCCGCGACCTGATCGCCCAGACCATTCCCGGTTTCGACCAGTTCAACGAACGCCTGCTCAACCCCGGTGGTTTCTACCTGGGCAACAGCGCCGGGCAGCGCATCTGGAAGACCGCCACCGGCAAGGCCAACTTCAAGGCCAATCGCCTGCCCGACGACCTGCTGCACGAAGGCGTGCGCGCCACTGGCCAGGTACCGGACCTGATCATGCAATCGATGCGCTCCCACGATCAGTACAACACCACCATCTACGGCCTCGATGACCGCTACCGTGGGGTCAGGGGCCAGCGTGACGTGCTGTTCGCCAACGAAGCCGACATCATTCGCCTGGGCTTCAACCCGGGCGACAAGGCCGATATCGTCTCGCTGTGGGGCGACGGGCTGGAGCGCCGGGTCAAGCGTTTCACCCTGCTGGCGTTCGACATCCCGGCGGGCCAGGCGGCGGCGTATTACCCGGAAGTGAACCCGCTGGTGCCGCTGGAAAGCGTAGGGGATGGGAGCCATACGCCGACGTCGAAGTTTGTGGCGATTCAGTTGCAGCGGGCGACGCCTGAGGCGCGGATCCTCTAAACACGCACACTCCTTCCGGGCGCTTTCCTGCGCCCACAAAAAAGGCCCTGACATCACTGTCAGGGCCCCGTTCAAGTAGCGTATGACCCACCAAAACACGATAAGTTTCACCCAGAAAACAACAACTTAGAAATATGTGTTGCAGTCGTGTTACTCGTCGGATTTACGTTGTCAGCCACACCTCAAGGAACGCAGGATCGCGGCGTCATCCCTTTGAGGCTCTCGTATGAAGTACTCCTCGATTCTCGTGTTGTCCCTCAGCCTGCTCAGTGGCGTTGCCAGTGCAGGCGGCACCACCGAAGCCGGTATTGGCGGCGCATTGGGTGGGGTATTGGGCTCGGTGGTCGGTCAGTCGCTCGGTGGCAGCACCGGCTCGGCGATCGGCGCAGGCCTCGGTGGCGCGGCCGGTAGTGCCGTCGGCGCCGACAAGCGCAGCCGTGGCGAAGCCGCCATCGGCGGTGCCCTGGGCGCAGCAGGCGGCAACGTGGTGGGCCGCAGCATGGGCGGCAACACCGGCAGCCTGATCGGTGCCGCAGCCGGCGGTGGCGCGGGCGGTGCACTGGGCAACTACATGGGCAACAAGGCCGATGAAGACGACCGTCGCTACAACGACCGCGGCCGTGGCTACGATCGCCGCTATGTGCATGACCGCGGTCATCACTACGGCCATCGCAAGCACAAGCGCAACTGGCGCCATTGATTGATGCCTGCGTATTCCGCCTCCCCCCCGGGGGCGGGATACGGAAAGCCCCCACAGTCCTTGCACCATTGGCTTATCAAGCCAAACGCCATCACACTTTTGGCTTACGCCATACACCTACGTTTCCTACCCTCTCCTAAGCCACGCCGGAATCTGCCGCTGCGCGGGCCCTAAAGCGTTTCAGCCAAAAATCCTGTCCACGCGGTCAGCGCGTACCCCACCTGTTTTTCCAAGGCACGCTCGTGACTGACCAGTCGGATTAAGGGGCGTCCCGATTTTGACGTCAAATGACTACCGCTACCATGCGAAGCCTTCAAAAGGACAGTAGGCGTAAGGGATGCGGATGTACTTGGGAATCGGGATAGGAATCGCCCTCTGCGCCGGTGGCATGTTCTTCGGCCAGCCCTGGGCGAACATCGCCGGGCTACTGCTGATCGCCCTGGCCGCCACGCTCTGGGGACCGCGCAAGATCGTCTCGCCAACCCCGTCCCACCTTGAACACCACCTCCCCCTCGAACAACCACCGCATCCGCTGGAGCAACTGCTGCCGGTGGTGATGCCGTCCTGGACCGACAGCCTGCAACAGAGCCGCCGCCTCCTTTCGGACAACATCGGCGGGCTGCTCGGACGCTTCACCGACATCAGCCAGCGCCTGCAGGCCAGCCTCGACCAGAGCGAAGACGTGCTGACCAGCGGCGGCCTCGGCGAGAACCTGCGCGACGCCAACCAGCGCCTGCAAGGGGTGACCGAAGCCTTCGCCGCCGGCAGCCGCCGCCAGCAGGAATTTCTCGCCACCATCGGCCACCTCGGCAGCTACACCGGCGAATTGCAGCAGATGGCCCGCCACGTCCAGGAAATCGCCAGCCAGACCAACCTGCTGGCGCTCAACGCCGCCATCGAAGCCGCCCGTGCCGGTGAGTTCGGCCGCGGCTTCGCGGTGGTTGCCGACGAGGTGCGCAAGCTGTCCCGGCTGTCCGCTGAGACCGGCCGTTCGATGGACAGCAAGGTCGGCGAGATCAACCAGGCGATCCAGTCCAGCATTGAAGCTGCCAACGAACTCAGTACCGAAGAACAGCAAAACCTGGCCCGCCTTGAACAGGTGCTGAGCGAAGTCATCAACGGTCTGGGCGACAACCTCGACGCCCTCGATGCCGCCTCGCGCAACCTGCAAGGCAACGCCCGTTCGACCCAGGACGACATCCACGCCGTGATGGTCGCCCTGCAGTTCCAGGACCGCGCCGACCAGATGCTCGACCACCTTCAGACCGATTTGCTGCAACTGCTCGACGCCGTCGAGCGCCGCGACCAGCGCCTGCACGATGCCCAGGCGTGGCTCGCCCGCCTGCGCGAGCGCTTCACCACCAGTGAAGAACGCGCCGGCCACAGCCAGGCGGCCACTACCAGCGACGTCACCTTTTTCTAACTGCAGAGTGCCCTGACATGGCCAAGACCATCCTGATCGTCGATGACTCCGCCTCAATGCGCCAACTGGTAAAGATCAGCCTCAACGGCACCGGTCACCAGATCATCGAAGCAAGCGACGGGCGCGACGCCCTGAGCAAGCTGAACGGGCAAAAGATCAACCTGATCATCAGCGACGTGAACATGCCCAACCTCGACGGCATCGGGCTGGTCAAGGCGGTCAAGGCCAAGCCTGAATACCGCTTCACGCCGATCATGATGCTCACCACCGAAAGCGAGCAGGCCAAGAAAGCCGAGGGCCAGGCCGCAGGCGCCAAGGCCTGGATCGTCAAGCCGTTCCAGCCGCAGCAACTGCTGGCGGCCGTCGAAAAGCTGATCGGCTGATGGCCGCCCTCACGCTGCATCCGGCCAGCGACCGGGAACCCGCACGGCTGAGCATGCAGGGTGACCTGACGATCTACGAAGCGAGCGAGACGCAACAGGCACTGCTCGCCCTGCTGCCCGACGACCCCGGCCCCTGGACCCTCGACCTGAGCGGCCTGGACGACCTCGACAGCGCCGGCGTCCAGGTGCTGCTGGCCTTGCAAAAGACCCTGACCGAGGGCGCGCAGGTCACCGCGCTGTCCGAGCGGGCCCTCGCGCTGGTGCAGTTGTTGCGCCTCGAAGCCCTGTACCCGGCGAGCAAGGAGTGAGCGATGTTCGATAGCGATCAATGGAGCCAACTGCTCGAAGGCTTTCTCGAAGAAGCCCGCGACCTGCTCAAGGAAGCCGAGGACAACCTGCTGCGTCTGGAACAGACCAGCGATGACGCCGAGGCGATCAACGCGCTGTTCCGCGCCGTGCACACCCTCAAGGGCTCGGCGGGGATTTTTTCACTTGATCCGCTGGTGTCGCTGGCCCACCAACTGGAAAACCAGCTAATGGGCGTGCGCGACGGCCAGCGCAGCCTAAACCCGGCGCTGGTTTCGCTGATGCTCGAGTGCATGGACGAGCTCAACGGCATGGTCGAAAGCATCGACCCGCACAGCGCCACCCTCGCCCCGCACACGCCGCGCCAGGCGCAACTGTTGCTGGCGCTCGGCGGTGTCGCGTCGGAAACCGGCGAAGCAATCGCTAGCCACACGGCCGAGGCTGCGGGCGAGATCAACGAGTGGTTCCTGTCGATCCGCTTCGACAACGAGCTGCTGCGCAACGGTTTCGAGCCAAGCAGCTTCCTGCGTTACCTGGACCGGCTGGGCAAGGTCACCTCACTGCAAACCCTCGCCTGGGCCGTGCCGGACCTCCACGCGCTGGACGCCGAAGCCTGCTACCTCGGCTTCGAACTGACCCTGATCAGCGCCGCAAGCCGCGAGGAACTGGAAGATGTCTTTGCCCTGGCCGCAGACTTCTGCACCTTGCGCCTGCAAGTCCAGGAGGACGCCGACAGCCCCGCAGCGGACCCTGTTGTCACCCCGACGCAAACGTTAGCGCCCGCCCCGCAAGCGCCGGAACCGACGGTTGCGCCGGCCGCCAGCAGCGAGCCGCGCAACGGCAACGGCAGCAGCCTGGTCAAGGTCGCCGCGCACAAGCTCGACGAGTTGATCAACCTGGTCGGCGAGTTGGTCATCAGCACCGCCGGGGCGCAGATGCAATCGCTGCGCAGCGGCTCCACCGCCTGCATCGAGAGCGTCCAGGCGGTGCAGCAGCACGTCGAGCAGATTCGCGAACTGGCGCTGAAACTGCGCATGGTGGAAATCGGCGAAACCTTCAACCGCTTCCACCGCGTGGTCCGCGATGTCAGCCAGGCGCTGAACAAGAAGATCCAGCTCACCCTGTCCGGCAGCGAAACCGAACTGGACAAGACCCTCATCGACCGCATCGCCGACCCGCTGGTGCACTTGGTGCGCAACGCCATCGACCACGGCATCGAACCTTCCAGCGAGCGCCGCGCCGCCGGCAAGCCGGAACAGGGCAGCCTGCGCCTGAACGCCTTTCACGACTCGGGAATGATCGTGCTGGAAGTCAGCGATGACGGTCGCGGCCTGAACACCGAGCGCATCCGCGAGAAAGCCATCGCCCGCGGCATGCTCGATGCCGACGCGCAACTGAGCGATCAGGACATTCATCTGCTGATCTTCGAGCCGGGCTTTTCCACGGCCGATGCGGTGTCCAACCTGTCCGGTCGCGGGGTCGGCATGGACGTGGTGCGCAGCGCCATCGACGAGTTGCGCGGGATCATCGAGATCGAGTCGCAGCCCGGCCAGGGCTGCACCTTCCGTATCCGCCTGCCACTGACCCTGGCGATCATCGACGGCTTTCTGGTCAGCGTCGGCGGCGACCACTTCGTCATCCCGCTGGACATGGTCACCGAGTGCATGGAAGAGCGCACAGACGCCCTCGATGCCAGCGGCCACCTCAACCTGCGGGGCAAGCCGCTGCCCAGCGTCGATCTTGGCCGGCACTTCGGCTTGCGCGGTGATCCGCGCGTGCGCCGCAACATCGTCGTGGTCAGCCAGGGCCGGCAGCAGGCCGGGCTGATCGTCGAGCAGTTGCTGGGCGAATTGCAGACCGTGATCAAACCCCTGGGGCAGATGTTCCAGCACCTGTCCGGCATCAGCGGCTCGACCATCCTCGGCTCCGGCCAGGTCGCGCTGATCCTCGATATTCCCAGCCTGTTCCGCCACTTGCAGCAACGCGCCGAGAGCGAACCGCGCCTCGCCACGTCACCGAGCATGCTCAGCCCCTTTGGAGAGTCACCATGCAAATGATCAGCAACATGAAAATAGGTGTGCGCCTGACCCTGGGCTTTCTGCTGGTGGTCGCGCTGACGGCGATCATCGGCTTCATCGGCATCCGCAACCTGAGCCAGGTCAACGACCTGTCCGACCGCATGTACGACGTCGATGTGGTGGGCCTGACGACCTTGCAGGAGGCCAATATCCAGTTGCTCATGGCCAACCGCGCGGTGCGCCGCAGCCTGATGTCGGCCACGGTCGAAGAGCGTGACGAGGCGGCCCGCGTCGCCCGTGAAGCGATGGACAAGACCCGCGACCTGCTGACCCGTTCGCGGCAGTACTTCCTGACCCGCGAAGGCCAGATCCAGGTCGAGGCCATCGAAGCCCCACTGCAGAAATACATCGCGGCCGCCAATCAGGTGCTGACGGTCCACCAACAATCCGGCGCCCTGCAGCCGATGACCGAGACCCTGGCGCTGATGCCAGGCAACACCGAAGCGGCCAACGAAGTCGATCGCCTGCTCGGCGACGCCAGCACCGCCAAGCAGGCGCGCGCCGGCGAAGCCAATGCGGCGATCAGCGAGATCGCCGAAAACTCGCGCACCCAGATGATCATCCTGGTGGCGGTCGCCACCCTGCTCGGCATGCTGGTCGGCGTGCTGGTCACCCGCAGCATCACCCGTCCGCTGCTCGGCGCGGTACAGGCTGCCGACCGCATGGCGGCCGGCGACCTCAGCCAGGACCTGCAGATCGACCGCAAGGATGAAACCGGCCGCCTGCTCGGCGCGATGCAGAACATGACCGAGCGCCTGCGCAGCATCCTCGGCGATGTGCGCAGCTCCGCCGACGCGCTGTCGTCGGCCTCCGAGCAGGTCAGTTCGACGTCCCAGTCCCTCAGCCAGGCGGCCAACGAACAGGCCGCCAGCGTCGAACAGACCAGCGCCTCGGTGGAAGAAATGTCCGCCTCCATCGCGCAGAACACCGAAAGCGCCAAGATCACCGACGGCATCGCCGGCAAGGCCGCCAATGACGCGGTGCAAGGCGGCGGCGCGGTGGGCGACACCGTGCTGGCGATGAAACAGATCGCGGACAAGATCGGCATCATCGACGACATCGCCTACCAGACCAACCTGCTCGCCCTCAACGCCGCCATCGAAGCCGCCCGCGCCGGCGATCACGGCAAGGGCTTCGCGGTGGTCGCCGCCGAGGTGCGCAAGCTCGCCGAGCGCAGCCAGGTGGCCGCGCAGGAAATCGGACAAGTGGCCTCCAGCAGCGTGCGACTGGCCGAACAGGCCGGGCAACTGCTGGGCGAAATCGTGCCGAATATCCAGCGCACCTCTGACCTGGTCCAGGAAATCACTGCCGCGTCGCAGGAGCAGAGCAGCGCCGCCGGGCAGATCAACATCGCTATGGGCCAGATGAACCAGATCACCCAGCAGAACGCCTCGGCCTCCGAGGAACTGGCAGCCACCGCCGAGGAAATGAACGCCCAGGCCAGCCAGTTGCAGGAACTGATCGGTTATTTCCGCTTCGAACAAGGCAGTGCACCGCTGCGCGCCACGCGGGCCGGCGACAGCCTGCCAGCACCGGTGCGCTCCGGCCCCAAGGCCCTGATCGATGAAGGCCAGTTCGTCAGCTTCACTTGAGCGAGGTGCCCATGAACCAGCCACAACGAATCGAAGCGCAAGCCGACGCCATCCAGCACCTGAGCTTTCGCGTGCGCGAGGCCGGCTACGCGCTGCCCATCGATCTGGTGCGGGAAATCATCGAGTACGCCGAAGTCACCCGCGTACCGATGATGCCGAGCTACATCCACGGCGTGATCAACCTGCGCGGCAACGTGGTGCCGGTGCTGGACCTGGCTGCGCGTTTCGGCCTGAGCCTGACCGATCCCGGCAACCGCACCTGCATCGTGATCATCGAACTGGCGCTGGACGCCGGCCTGCAACGCATCGGCCTGGTGGTGGACGAGGTGGACGAAGTGCTGGAGATCGACCCGCGGCAGATCATGCCGCCACCGGCCTTCGGCACCGCGATCCGCTCGGACTTCATCGCCGGCATGGCGCAGCACGCCCAGGAGTTCCTGATCATCCTGAACATGCTGCAAGTGCTGTCGCTGGATGACATCCGTCACCTCAGCCAGGCATCGAAGGTCCACTGACATGTCCGCCATGCCTTCGCTGCCGGTACTCGGCGAGCAGAACTTCCGCCAGTTGCAGCAATTGATGCAGGACGCATCGGGCATCCACCTGTCCAGCAACAAACGCTCACTGGTGGCCGGGCGCCTGTTGAAGCGCCTGCGCCACTTCGACCTCGACAGCTACGACGACTACCTGAACCGCCTGACGCACCCGCAATACGCCAGAGAGCGGCGCCTGGTGGTCGATCTGCTGACCACCAACGAGACCTACTTCTTCCGCGAGTTCGCCCACTTCGAATTCCTCGGCCAGTGGCTCAAGGGGCGCGGTGGTCCGCTGCGCCTGTGGAGCGCCGCTTGCTCGTCGGGCGAGGAGCCTTACAGCCTGGCCATGACCGCCGCCGAACATACCCGCGGCAACGAGTGGTCGATCCTCGCCAGTGACCTCAGCCTGAGCATGCTCGGCCTCGCCGAACAGGGCATCTACGACATGGCCCAGGCGCGCTACTTTCCTGACGGCTGGTTGCACCGCCACTGCCTCTGCGGCGTGGAGGACATGGAGGGCCGCATGCGCGTGCAAGGGTGGCTGCGGGCCAAGGTGCAACTGCGCGAGATCAACGTGGTGCAGCCGCTGCCGGAATCGATCGGCCAGTTCGACGTGATCTTCCTGCGCAACCTGCTGATCTATTTCGACACCGCGCAGAAGCAGCGCATCGTTCGCAGCCTCAGCGACAAACTGCGCCCGGGTGGCCTGCTGTTCATCGGCCACGCCGAAAGCATCCACGGCTTCGACCTGCCGCTGCGTCCGGTCAGGCCTTCGGTGTTCGAACGCCTATGATCGAGCGTGATAGACCGATTCGCGTATTCATCGTCGATGACTCGGCGCTGGTCCGCCAGGTGCTCAGCCAGTTCCTCGGCAATCATCCCGGCATCCAGGTGATCGGCATGGCCGCCGACCCGATCTACGCGATCAACAAGATGCGCCGCGACTGGCCCGACGTGCTGGTGCTGGACGTGGAAATGCCGCGCATGGACGGCCTGACCTTCCTGCGCCAGATCATGGCCGAGCGACCGACGCCCACCATCATTTGCTCGACCCTCACCGAAGCCGGCACCGACCTCAACCTGGAGGCGCTGGCGGCGGGTGCGGTGGGCGTGTTCACCAAGGCGAAGCTGGGTTTGCGCCAGAGCCTGGAGAATCTTGCCGGCACCCTGGTGCGCTGCATCGAGGACGCGGCGAAGACCCGGCCGGTCGCCCGGCACACGCTGCCGCCGCTGGAAAAAAAAGACCTGCCGCCCAGCCCCGCGCTGCGCCAAACCACTGATCGAATCGTTACACTTGGCTGCTCGACCGGCGGCACCCAGGCGCTGGAATTCCTCTTGCGGCAATTGCCGCGCGATTGTCCGGGCCTGGTGATCGTTCAACACATGCCGGAGAAGTTCACCGCCGATTTCGCGCGCCGCCTCAACGGGCTTTGCCAGATCGAAGTACGCGAGGCCAGGCACCTGGATCGCGTTCACTCCGGGCTGGCATTGCTGGCACCCGGAGGCCTGCACATGCAGCTCAAGCGCAGCGGTGCGCACTACCTGGTCGAAGTGCTCGACGGCCCCGCCGTCAACCGGCACAAGCCCTCGGTCGATGTCCTGTTCCGTTCCGCCGCTCGCCATGCCGGCAGCAATGCCCTGGGCATCATCATGACCGGCATGGGTGACGACGGAGCCCGTGGCCTGCTGGCCATGCGCGAACAGGGTGCCCACACCGTGGCCCAGGACGAGGCCAGTTGCGTGGTGTTCGGCATGCCCAAGGAAGCCATTCGCCTCGGCGCGGCCCAGACCATCGAGCCGCTGGATCGCCTGCCGACGCTGATCAACCAGTTCAGCGCCAGCGTTCGCAATGGCTGAGCATTTCCAGATCAGACCACCCCCACAGCCGCCTTTTTCGCGCCGCCGCTGAGCGGTGCACGACACGCAGGCATTCACCGCAAGGGAGCAACACAGCGCAGCGACGATTCGTTCCACATCAACGTCCAACCCTACGCGACACGGGCTCAAACCTATGCTTTGCCGTTTACTGATTGCCGACGACTCGCCCCTGTTCCGCGCAGGCCTGCGAGCGTTGCTCGAACAAAAACAAGAATACGCTGTGGTCGGAGAAGCAGGCGACGCGGTTACCACCCTCGAGCTGTCCGAACAGCTCAAGCCCGACATCATCCTGCTGGATATCGCCCTCGGCACGCTGACCGGCGAGGAGTTGCTGCGCGAGCTGTACCTGCGCGTGCCGGCCTGCACGGTGCTGATGTTGTCGTCGCGTTCGGAACTGGAATTCGTCATGCACTGCCTGCAACAGGGCGCCCACGGGTTCCTGCTGAAAAGCGCGACGGTGCAGGAGCTGGAGCTGGCTCTGCAGTCACTGCGTGGCGGCGGGCAGTACCTGTCCTCGGCGGTGCTACCGCTGGTGATCGGTCAGGCGGTAAAACAGAACCGCCGCCGCCCCCAGGTCAGCACGGCGATGCAGCTCACCGCGCGGCAACTGGAGATCCTGCGGCTGATCGCCCGTGGCGAATCGACCCGCTCCATCGCCGACGGCCTGGGCCTGAGCGTGAAGACCGTCGAAGCGCATCGTTCGCAAATCATGCACCGGCTGCAGATTCACGACGTGCCGGGGCTGGTGTTGTTTGCCGTACGTGAAGGGATTATCCGGCTCAACGACTGAGCCCGACGGCCTTTAGTTCAGCGAGAGCAGCGCCATCTTCAGAGTGTCGGGAAAGGTCGCAGGCGTGCCTGTGGCGCGCTCGATGAACACCTGCACCACCCGGCCAAGGGCATAGAGCTGCTTGCCGGCGTAGTCGAACAGGGCCACCTCGAACTCCACCGTGCTGCCGGCGATACGCTCGGCCCGGATGCCCACCTGCAACAGATCGGTGAAGCCCGCCGAGGCGTAGAAATCGCAGGAGGAACTCACCACGAATGCCACCACCTCGCCTTCCTGCGGATCGATTTCACCGTGGGTGACGAGGTACGACTGGATCACGGTGTCGAAAAAGCTGTAGACCGCGGCGCTGGCGATCTGACCGTTGATGTCCGCGTCCTGCCAGCGGGTGGAGATGAATTCAGCGTGGGGGAAATGTTCAATCTGCAACGGATCGGACACGGGTGCTCTCCATGGAGTGAAGTGCCGATGCTGAAGGATTGTGTCGCTGATGGCCAATAGAAAAGGTTGTTTACGGGGGCCAGGATCCGGTGATGGCCACCCTGTACTAGCCGACAGGTGTTTAGCGCCCTTGAGATCGAGCGCCGCCCACGCGGCGCATCGCGACGGTTCGGCGCCCCGACAAGATTTTCCATAAAAAAAGCCCCGACTCTCACGAGCCGGGGCTTTTTTTCAGTCTGCGGTCAGCAGCAACTTACAGTTGCGGACCAGCCGCCTTGATGGCATCGGAAACTTCGAATTTCTTGAAGTTCTCGATGAACAGATTGGCCAAGCCTTTCGCCGCTTCGTCGTAGGCAGCCTGGTCAGCCCAGGTGGTACGCGGGTTCAGCAGCTCGGTATCAACGCCTGGAACCGACTTCGGCACGTCCAGGTTGATGATGCCCAGGTGTTCGGTTTCAGCGCCGATCAGAGCACCGCTCTGGATGGCCGCGATCACCGCACGGGTGGTCGGGATGCTGAAACGCTTGCCGACGCCGTAGCCACCACCAGTCCAACCGGTGTTGACCAGGTAGACCTTGGAGCCGAAGCCCTTGATGCGCTTGATCAGCAGCTCGGCGTATTCGCCAGCCGGACGCGGGAAGAACGGTGCGCCGAAGCAGGTGGAGAAGGTCGACTTGATGCCGCCGCCCGAACCCATTTCGGTGGAACCGACCAGCGCGGTGTAGCCGGACAGGAAGTGATACGCAGCCTGCTCGTTGTTCAGGATCGACACGGGTGGCAGTACGCCGGTCAGGTCGCAGGTCAGGAAGATGACCGCATTAGGCTCGCCGCCCAGGTTCTGCTCGGAACGCTTCTCGACGTGCTCCAGCGGGTACGCGGCGCGGCTGTTCTGGGTCAGGCTGCCATCGGCGTAGTCAGCGTGCTTGGCATCGTCCAGGACGACGTTCTCCAGGACTGCTCCGTGCTTGATGGCTTTCCAGATGACCGGCTCGTTCTTCTCGGACAAGTCGATGCACTTGGCGTAGCAGCCGCCTTCGATGTTGAAGACAACGCCTTCGCCCCAACCGTGCTCGTCGTCACCGATCAGGTAACGGCTTTCGTCAGCCGACAGGGTGGTCTTGCCAGTGCCCGACAGACCGAAGAACAGGGTCACGTCGCCTTCTTCACCGATGTTGGCAGCGCAGTGCATTGGCAGCACGTCAGCGGCCGGCAGCAGGAAGTTCTGCACCGAGAACATGGCTTTCTTCATCTCACCGGCATAGCGCATGCCAGCGATCAGGACTTTTTTCTGAGCGAAGTTGAGGATGACGCAACCATCGGAGTTGGTGCCGTCACGCTCTGGAACGCATTCGAAGTTGGCGACGTTCAGGACCTGCCACTCTTGCCGGCCAGCAGGGTTGTACTGGGCCGGGTTGATGAACAGGCAACGACCGAACAGGTTCTGCCAGGCAGTCTGGGTGGTCATCTTGACGGCGAGGTAGTGATCCTCGGCAGCGCCTACGTGAACGTGGGAAACGAAGTGCTCCTGGGCGTTGTTGAACGCCTCGACGCGAGCCCACAGGGCATCGAACTTGTCGGCGGGGAACTTGCGGTTGATCGGGCCCCAGGCGATTGCGTCCTGGGTGCTCGGCTCTTCGACGATGAAACGGTCAACTGGCGAACGACCAGTGCGGTGACCGGTTTTCACGACCAGCGCGCCAGTATCGGCCAGTTCGCCTTCACCGCGTTGCAGCGCTTCTTGTACCAGCTCGTCGACACTCAGATCGGTGTACACGGCGTTATTGGCTTGCGTCATGAGATTCCCCATCCGGCCTGCGGCCGAGTGCTCCAAACGATTTGTAGTAGATTCTTACAAGCTACTACAGCGAAAAAAGTGGCCGGATTATGCCAGAAACGCCCAAAAAAAGTAGAGCCCTCCTGTCAGAACTGCGCCTTCGGCGGATTCGACAGGAGATTTCCCTGAGCAGAAACGTTTCAGTGACGAGTATCTGACGGCGCGTCCACGCCACCGCCACCAAACAATTGCTCAACATCCGCAACATCGAAGCGATAGCGCTCGTTGCAGAACTGGCAATCGATCTCGATGTGACCGCCGTGCTCGACCACCAGCGCCCGCGCATCTTCCAGCCCGAGGCTGGTCAGTGCACTGCCGGAGCGCTCACGCGAGCAACTGCAACGGAAGCTCAGCGGCTGGACATCGAACAGGCGCACGGCGTCTTCGTGGTAGAGGCGATGCAAGAGGGTCTCGTTGTCCAGGCCCAATTGCTCTTCGCGGCTCAAGGTGCCCGCCATCATGGTGACGTGCGCCCAGCTTTCGGCGCGGTCATCGGCGTCCGGCTGGCTCGCGACCGGCAGTTGCTGCAACAGCAGGCCGCCCGCGCGGTGACCATCGGCGCTGAGCCAGAAGCGCGTGCCGAGCTGCTCGGACTTGACGAAGTAATTGGTGAAGCACTCCGACAGATCGGCACCGTCCAGATCGACAATGCCCTGGTAACGCTGGCCACGACGCGGGTCGACGGTGAGCGCGAGCATGCCGTTGGGCATCAGGTCGTGCAGGCCGGCATCGTCGCTGATCGCGGCGCTGTCGTAGTGGGCGATGCCGCGCAGCTCACGCTCGCTGGAGCATTCGACCATCAGCAGCGAGACCGGGCCTTCGGAGCGCGCCTGGAGAATCAGCAGGCCGTCGAATTTCAGCGTGCCGACCAGCAGCGCCGCAGCGGCCATCAGTTCACCGAGCAGTTGCGCGACCGGCTGAGGGTAGGCGTGTTTGGCCAACACTTCGGCGTAGCTGTGCTCGAGCGAAACCAGTTCGCCGCGCACGTCGCGGTCGTCAAAGAGGAAGCGTTGGGTGAAATCGGTATCCGCAATATCGAGCATGGCTAAAGGCTTTCTTTGAAGAGGGAAAAGGACAAGGGGCCAGTTGGGCGCCGGTACCGCCACACCGCGCAGGCGTGATCGGTTTTGTCACGAAAGACCGTTAGTTTATGGCCATTTCGCTCCCCGATCCAAGGACCGGGGGTTCTGCCCATTACTCTGGTGCCATCGGCTACCCGCTGACCAGTCCCCGTGCGACGAATGGCCGCTCAGCCCACCGAATCGTGGAATTGATGAATCTGCCGGCGCTGCTTCTTGGTCGGTCGCCCATCGGTGGTGACACCCAAGGCACCGGCCTTGCGCAAATCGGCGGCCTTTTCGCGGCGGGCGATGCTTTCTTCGGTCTCGGCATACAGCGCCTGTGCTTCGGGCGCCCCACGGCGAACCACAGAGAGCGCCTTGACCACTATGGTGCGCTCGTCAAAGCCGGTGCGCAGCACGAATTCCTCACCGACACGTGGCTCCTTGCCAGGCTTGCAGCGTTCGCCGCGACAGTGCACCTTGCCGCCTTCGATCGCGGCCTTGGCCAGGGCGCGGGTTTTGTAGAAACGAGCGGCCCAGAGCCACTTGTCCAGACGAACCTTGTCGTCTTCCGGTTGTTGTGCCATTGCACTGCTCCGATTCATAGCGGTCATGGAACTGTACTACCGTAACTGGCGGATGCAAAAAGTCCGCAGCCTGCTTACAGTTCACCGACTTTTTCCGGGTTGTGCATCGTGAAGACATTTGATCATTTGAGCGTTATCGGTTTGCGCGAGTGGGTGGCCCTGCCAGACCTCGGCCTGGCCGGCCTGCGCGCCAAGATCGACACCGGCGCCAGCACCTCCAGCCTGCATGCCACCGAGGTCGAACCGTTCATGCGTGACGGCGAGCAATGGGTGCGTTTCAACGCTCATCTGGGTTCGGTCGTGCAGTTGCGCCACCGCCGCTGTGAAGCGCCACTGGTCACGATGAAGACCATCAAGAGTTCCAACGGCCAGGCCCAGGTCCGCTACGTGATCCGCACGCCGCTGGCGCTCGGTGACCGGGTCTGGGAAGTCGAATTCACCCTGGCCTGTCGCAAGGCCATGCGTTACCGCCTGTTGCTCGGCTCCAAGGCACTGGTGCATGGCCAGTTGGTGGTCAACCCAGGCGTCAAATACGTTCAGGACAAGCCGGTGTTCCCGGCCACCATTACCCCTTCCACAGGTGTTGCATGAAGATCGCTGTGCTGTCGCGGAACCCGCGTCTGTATTCCACCCGTCGCCTGGTCGAAGCCGGCACGCAACGGGGCCATGAAATGGTTGTGGTCGACACCTTGCGCGCCTACATGAACATCGCCAGCCACAAGCCGCAGATCCACTATCGCGGCAAGCCGCTGGAAGGCTTCGACGCGGTGATCCCGCGCATCGGTGCCTCGGTAACGTTCTATGGCTGCGCCGTGCTGCGTCAGTTTGAAATGATGGGCGTGTTCCCGCTCAACGAATCCGTCGCCATCGCCCGCTCCCGGGACAAACTGCGCTCGCTGCAGTTGCTGTCGCGCCGCGGCATCGGCCTGCCGGTCACCGGCTTCGCCCACTCCCCGGACGACATCCCCGACCTGATCCAGATGGTCAATGGCGCCCCGCTGGTGATCAAGGTGCTCGAAGGCACCCAGGGCATCGGCGTGGTGCTGTGCGAAACCACCAAGGCCGCCGAGTCGGTGATCGAAGCGTTCATGGGCCTGAAGCAGAACATCATGGTCCAGGAATACATCAAGGAAGCCGGCGGCGCCGATATCCGCTGCTTCGTGGTCGGCGACAAGGTCATCGCCTCGATGAAGCGTCAGGCCAAGCCGGGCGAGTTCCGCTCCAACCTGCACCGCGGCGGCACCGCCAGCCTGATCAAGGTCACCCCCGAAGAGCGCATGACCGCGATCCGCGCCGCCAAGGTCATGGGCCTGAGCGTCGCCGGTGTGGATATCCTGCGCTCCAATCACGGCCCGCTGGTGATGGAGGTGAATTCCTCACCGGGCCTGGAAGGCATCGAGGTCACCACCGGCAAGGACGTTGCCGGGATGATCATCGAGCATCTGGAAAAGAACGGCGGGCCAAATCTGACCCGCACCAAAGGAAAGGGTTAAACAGCGTCCCGAGGCAGCAGAAGCCCCAACGGCAACCGCACTCGGGCTTCGATGCCGCCGCCGGAGCGGTTGCGCAACTCGACGTTGCCGCCGTGCTGGGCGGCGATCCGCTTGACGATCGCCAGGCCCAGGCCGGTGCCCTTGCCGCTACGGGCGCGGTCACCGCGAATGAAAGGGTTGAAGATGGCTTCCAGTTCGCCGGGATCAATCCCGGCCCCGCGGTCCAGCACGCTCAGCACGACGTAAGGCGCGCTGGTGTCGCCGGAAACGTAGGCCGCCACTTCGACGCCCTGCCCTGCATGGTGCAGGGCGTTGCCGATCAGGTTGTTCAACAGACGCTTCATCGATACCCGGCGCAGCGGAAACGGCGGGATCGGCTCAAGGCACAGGCGCACCTGCTCCTCAGGCTGGTTGAATGGCGCGACCACCTCGCGGACCAGATCGCTCAGGTCCACCTCCTCCACCGGCTCGTCCCGACCGTCGCGAATGAAGGCGAGGAACTGGTCGAGGATCGCATCCATGTCTTCAATGTCGCGGACCATGTCGTCGGTCAGGTCGCTGTCGTTGGCCATCAGCGACAGCGACAGCCTTAGCCGGGTCAGCGGCGTGCGCAAGTCATGGGAAACCCCGGCGAGCATCAGTTCACGCTCGCGCCCGGCCTGCTCGACGTCCTCGGCCATCTGGTTGAAGGCGCGATAGACCTCGGTCATCTCGCTGGGCGTATCGCTGACCGGCAAACGCACACTGCGGCCCTGGCCAAGTTGCCGCGCGGCGAACACCAGGCGCTTGAGCGGCTGGTTCAACTGACGTACGAAGATCCAGGCCGAGGCCGTGGAAAGCAGGCCGATGGCGAGAAACCAGCCAAGCACGTTCCAGATTTTCTGGCCGCGCAACGGATGTGGGTAGAGCGGGACTTTCAGCCAGTCGTCGCCAAGGCTCGGCGCCCTCACCCACAACGCCGGCGGCGAATGCACGCGCAACCGGACTTCGGTATCGGCGCCCAGCTCGGCCTGCATCTGGCGCTGGTAGATCTCGCTGTAAGGCCAGTGCTGCTCGCCCTCGGGTACGCCGTTGCCGGTCACCCGGATCAACCCGGCGGCCTCGGCGACCTTTTCCCGGTCCGACTCGTCCGCCGCCCAGTAGGCACGCAGGGTCAGGGCGACGCCGTGGCTGTACTGGCGATCAACCAGCACATCCTCGTTCATCAGCAGATAGACCAGGGTGAGCGCCTTGGAGAACAGGACGACGATGAGCACCAGCCACAGGGTGCGGGCGAAAAAGCTTTGCGGGAACCACAGCGGGGTTTTCATGGACAACGGCTACACACTAGGCAGGCACGAGCGCGGCTCGCGGGCTTTACGGCTTTCGTTTCATGCAAAAGCAGGGCAACCCTGCGGTGGCCCTGCTGTTGATGACTCACTCCCTGAAACGAGGGGTCACTTGCCGGCATTACCGTCCGGCACGAACACATAACCGACGCCCCAGACTGTCTGGATGTAACGCGGCTTGGAAGGATCCGGCTCGATCATCCGGCGCAGGCGCGAGATCTGCACGTCGATGGAACGCTCCAGCGCATCCCATTCACGACCACGGGCCAGGTTCATCAGTTTATCGCGGGTCAGCGGCTCGCGAGCGTGCATGACCAGCGCCTTGAGCACCGCGAATTCGCCGGTGGTGAGCATATGTACTTCTTCACCCCGCTTGAGTTCGCGGGTGGCCAGCGACAGCTCGTAGTCGCCGAACGTGACGGTTTCATCCTCGCTGCCCGGAGCACCCGGTACCGAAGGCGTCTGCCGACGCAACACCGCCTTGACCCGCGCAACCAGCTCGTCGGGGTTGAACGGCTTGGCCAGGTAATCGTCGGCGCCCAGCTCCAGGCCCTTGATCCGGCTCAGCTCGTCGCCCTTGGCGGTGAGCATGATGATCGGGACCTGATTGTTCGCCGCGCGCAGCCGGCGGCAGGCTGAAAGGCCATCTTCGCCGGGAAGCATCAGGTCGAGGACGACCAGGTTGAAGACTTCACGCGCCAGCAGGCGGTCCATCTGCTCGACGTTCGGTACAGCCCTCGCGCGGTAGCCTTTGCTGGTGAAGAATCGCTCCAGCAGGCTGCTCAGGCCAGGGTCATCGTCGACGATGAGGATTTTTTCGCCTTCGGCTGTTTGTGCAGTGCTGCTCATGGGTCGCTCCTTTAATCTCGGCGCGCATTATGGCTTAGCCGCCATTTGACAGTGCCGTGTGCATTGTTAGCAGATTTTTCCCCATGTGCCAGTAGAACGGTCCTGCAAGCTGGCCAGCGGCTATCACCGCAAGCCCGGTGCGCTGGGTATAATGCGCCGCTTTTCACCGAGAGCCGCCTTGCTCCGGCGCCCCTGCGGCGCGGGCTCCGCGGCCCAAGCATTCACAATTTGTCAGGTGGTTTTATGGACAGCATCAACAGCCGCATCGCCGAAGAACTCGGCGTCCGCCCGCAACAGGTCGAGGCGGCCGTGGCTCTACTTGATGAAGGCTCCACGGTGCCTTTTATCGCCCGTTACCGCAAAGAAGTGACCGGCAGCCTGGATGACACCCAACTGCGCAACCTCGAAGAGCGCCTGCGCTACCTGCGCGAACTCGACGATCGCCGCGCCAGCATCCTGGCCAGCATCGAGGAACAGGGCAAGCTGACCCCCGAACTGGCCCGCGAAATCAAGCTGGCCGACACCAAGACCCGCCTCGAAGACCTCTATCTCCCGTACAAGCAGAAGCGCCGCACCAAGGGCCAGATCGCCCTGGAAGCCGGCCTCGGCGAACTGGCCGACGGTCTGCTGAACGACCCGCAACTGTCCCCGGAAACCGAAGCCGCGCGCTTCGTCGATGCCGAAAAGGGCGTCGCCGACGTCAAGGCCGCGCTGGAAGGCGCCAAGTACATCCTCATGGAGCGCTTCGCCGAAGACGCCACCCTGCTGGAAAAACTGCGTACCTTCCTCACCCAGGAAGCCACCCTCAGTGCCCGCCTGGTGGCCGGCAAGCAAGAGGAAGGCGCCAAGTTCCGCGACTATTTCGAACACGACGAACAGCTCAAGAGCGTGCCGTCGCACCGTGCCCTGGCGATTTTCCGCGGGCGCAACGAAGGCGTGCTGTCCGCTGCGCTGAAGGTCGGCGAAGAACTGCCGGGCACCTTGCACCCATGCGAACTGATGATCGCCGAGCGTTTCGGCCTCAACAACCAGGGCCGCCCGGCCGACAAATGGCTGGCCGAAGTGGTGCGCTGGACCTGGAAGGTCAAGCTCTACAGCCACCTGGAAACCGACCTGTTCGGCGAGCTGCGTGACAACGCCGAAGGCGAGGCGATCAACGTCTTCGCCCGCAACCTGCACGACCTGCTGCTCGCCGCGCCGGCCGGCCCGCGCGCGACCCTGGGCTTCGACCCGGGCCTGCGTACCGGCTGCAAGGTGGCCGTGGTCGACTCCACCGGCAAGCTGCTGGACTACACCACGGTGTACCCGCACGCACCGAAAAACGACTGGGACCGCACCATCGCCGTGATTGCCGCGCTGTGCGCCAAGCACTCGGTGGAACTGATCGCCATCGGCAACGGCACCGCCAGCCGTGAGAGCGACAAGCTGATCGCCGAACTGGTCAAGAAGTACCCCGCTCTCAAGATCACCAAGATCATGGTCTCCGAGGCCGGCGCCTCGGTGTACTCGGCGTCCGAGCTGGCCGCCCGTGAATTCCCCGACCTGGACGTAACGATCCGTGGCGCGGTGTCCATCGCCCGCCGTCTGCAGGATCCGCTGGCAGAGCTGGTGAAGATCGATCCGAAGTCCATCGGTGTCGGCCAGTACCAGCACGACGTTTCGCAATTGAAACTGGCCCGTGGCCTGGACGCGGTAGTCGAGGACTGCGTGAACGCCGTCGGCGTCGACGTCAACACCGCCTCGGTGGCACTGCTGGCGCGCATCTCCGGCCTCAACGCGACCCTGGCGCAGAACATCGTCAGCCACCGTGACGCCAACGGCGCCTTCAAGACCCGCGCGGCGCTGAAGAAAGTCAGCCGCCTGGGCGAGAAGACCTTCGAACAGGCCGCCGGCTTCCTGCGCGTGATGAACGGCGACAACCCGCTGGACGCCTCCGCAGTTCACCCGGAAGCCTACCCACTGGTGCAGCGCATCGCCGCCGAGACCGACCGTGATATCCGCTCGCTGGTTGGCGACAGCGGTTTCCTCAAGCGCCTGGACCCGAAGAAATACACCGACGAAACCTTCGGTCTGCCCACCGTCACCGACATCCTCCAGGAACTGGACAAGCCGGGCCGCGACCCGCGTCCGGAGTTCAAGACCGCCGAGTTCCAGGAAGGCGTCGAAGACCTCAAGGACCTGGAACCGGGGATGATCCTCGAAGGCGTGGTCACCAACGTCACCAACTTCGGGGCCTTCGTCGATATCGGCGTGCACCAGGACGGTCTGGTGCACATCTCGGCGCTGTCGGAGAAGTTCATCAAGGACCCGCGTGAAGCGGTCAAGGCCGGCGACGTGGTCAAGGTCAAGGTCATGGAAGTGGACATCCCGCGCAAACGCGTCGGCCTGTCGATGCGCATGAGCGACACCCCAGGCGAGAAAGTCGATGGTGCCCGTGGCAGCCGTCCGGGTTCCGCGCCGCGCCAGCAAGGTGCGCCGGCACGGGTCAAGGAAACCCCGCCGCCTGCCAATAACGCCATGGCCTCGCTGTTCGCCAACGCCAAGCAGTTGAAGAAGAAGTAAATGGAAGCGCCTGAAGACATCGTTCAGAGCGCCTTCAGCCAGTTGCTGGGCTGCCGCCTGCAACGCCTTGAAGAAGGCGTCGCGGAGGTGGCCCTGGCGCTGGAGCCGCACTTGCGCAATCGCGGCGGCTTCCTGCATGGCGGCGCGATCTTCAGCCTGGTCGACATCGCCATGGGGCTGGCCTGCTCCAGCAGCCATGGCTTTGATCGGCGCAGCGTGACGCTGGAATGCAAGATCAACTACGTGCGAGCTGTCAGCGAGGGCGAGGTGCTGTGCATCGCCCGGGTGTTGCACGCCGGGCGGCGCACGCTGGTGCTCGACGCCGACGTCTTCCAGGGCGACAAACTGGTGGCGAAGGCACAAGGAACCTTCGCCGCGCTGTAAAAACTTTGCCCGCCATCACGCGGGCGCTTTTCCTACAGATCTAGCCGAAAACTCCCAATTTGCGGTACTTTCGGCAGTGCGCGGGCGCTGCCGACTCCCTGCGAAAACCAGGCGACAACGCCAGTTCCTCTGTCCACCCTTGTAGACCGTCACCTCCACCCCCATATTGCGGCGACTGACGTGTGAAGGAATCCATCTTGAGCGAACTTCTCAACCGCCGCCTGAGCCTGCTCGGCCAGGGCGACAACCTCTCTCTGCTCAAGCAGTGCCTGCACGGCATCGAGCGTGAATGCCTGCGCGTGACAGAGGACGGTCGTCTGGCCCAGACGCCGCACCCCGAGGCCCTGGGTGCCGCCCTGACCCACGAACAGATCACCACCGATTATTCCGAGTCGCTGCTGGAGTTCATCACGCCAGCGCTGGCCGATCCCGCGAAGACCCTCGAAAGCCTGGAAAACATCCATCGCTTCGCCTACAGCAAGCTCGGCAGCGAGTACCTGTGGAGTCCGTCGATGCCGTGCCCGTTGCCGGCCGAGGAAGACATCCCGATCGCCTGGTACGGCACCTCCAACATCGGTCAGCTCAAGTACGTCTACCGCAAGGGCCTGGCCCTGCGCTACGGCCGCACCATGCAGTGCATCGCCGGTATCCATTACAACTTCTCGCTGCCGGAAAAACTCTGGCCGCTGCTGCGTGAAGCCGAAGGCCGCGACGGCGACGACCGCGAGTTCCAGTCGTCGGCCTACATCGCCCTTATCCGCAATTTCCGTCGCTATAGCTGGCTGCTGATGTACCTGTTCGGTGCGTCGCCAGCGCTGGACGCGGGTTTCCTGCGCGGTCGCCCGCATCAACTGGAAGCCTTCGACGCCGACACCCTGTACCTGCCCTGGGCCACCAGCCTGCGCATGAGCGACCTCGGTTACCAGAGCAACGCCCAGGCCGGCCTGACCCCTTGCTACAACGATCTGAGCAGCTACACCGACAGCCTGCGCCGTGCCGTGGCCACGCCGTATCCGCCGTATGTCGAGATCGGCACGCACCAGGATGGTGAGTGGGTGCAGCTCAACACCAACATCCTGCAGATCGAAAACGAGTACTACTCCAACATCCGCCCCAAGCGCGTGACCTACACCGGCGAACGGCCGATCCAGGCATTGGTGTCCCGCGGCATCCAGTACATCGAAGTGCGCTGCCTGGACATCAACCCGTTCCTGCCGACCGGCGTCGAACTGCCGCAGGCGCGTTTCCTCGATGCATTCCTGCTGTTCTGCGCGCTGGAAGAAAGCCCGCTGCTGGGAAATGGCGAGTGCGGCCAGTGCACCGACAACTTCCTCAATGTGGTCAAGCAGGGCCGCCGCCCTGGCCTGGAACTGCAACGCGACGGCCAGCCGGTCAAGCTGAACGTGTGGGCCAGCGAGTTGCTGGAACGCATCGCGCCATTGGCCGAACTGCTCGACCGTGCCCATGGCGGCGACGAGCACGCCCGTGCCCTGCAAATACAGGCCGCCAAGGTCGACGATCCGTCGCTGACGCCGTCGGCGCAGGTGCTGGCGAGCATGACCGAACATCAGGAAAGCTTCGCCCGCTTCTCCCTGCGCCAGAGCCAGCTCCACGCCGAGTTCTTGCGTAGCGAGCCGCTGCCGGCGGACGAGCAAGCGCGTTTCGAAGCGCTGGCGCGCAAGTCGCTGGAAGAACAGGCCGAGCTGGAGAAACAGGAAGTCGGCGACTTCGACCTGTTCGTCGGCGCCTACCAGGCCAGCATCCTGGCGATCAGCAACTGATATGAGTCGCGGTACCACACCTCGCAAACCCCGCGCCCGCAGCCAGGCGCGGATCGACTCGATCCTCGACGCGGCCCGCACCCTGCTGGCCAGCGAAGGTGTGGCCAGCCTGTCGATCTACAGCGTGGCGGAGCGGGCGCAGATCCCGCCTTCGTCCGTGTATCACTTCTTCGCCAGCGTCCCGGCGCTGCTCGAAGCCCTCACCGCGGACGTGCACAGCGCCTTCCGCGCCTGCCTGCAAGCGCCCATCGACCCGCAGACCCTGCACAGTTGGCGGGACCTGTCGCGGCTGGTGGAAATGCGCATGCTGGAGATCTACCACGAGGACGCCGCGGCGCGGCAGTTGATCCTGGCCCAGCATGGTTTGAGCGAAGTGACCCAGGCGGACCGTCAGCACGATATCGAGCTGGGCGATCTGATGCACAAGCTGTTCGAGCAGCATTTCCGTTTGCCGGAGCTGCCGCGTGACGTGGACGTGTTCGCCCTGGCGATGGAACTGGGGGATCGGGTGTATGCCCGGTCGATGCAGTTGCACGGGCAGATCACGCCGCGGATGGCGGAGGAAGGGATGCGGGTGTTCGAGGCGTACCTGGGGCTTTATCTGCCGCCGTTTTTGCCAAAGCGTTAGGCAATCGCGAGCAAGCTCGCTCCTACAGGGGATCGGTGTTCCCAGTCTCTGTAGGAGCGAGCTTGCTCGCGATATGCCACACAAATCACAGCTTGGCGATGGAAACCTCGGTGGATTTCACAAAGGCAATCACTTCGCTACCGATGGTCAGTTCCAGTTCTTTTACCGAACGGGTGGTGATCACCGAAGTGACGATGCCCGAGGCGGTCTGTACGTCGATTTCCGACAGGACTGGACCTTCCAGAATTTCTTTAACGGTGCCCTTGAACTGGTTACGCACGTTGATCGCTTTGATAGTCATCTGCTTGCTTCCTTTGTAGGTTCTGAGGTCAATGAGCCCAGCGCAGTTGCGTAGGCAAGGGTGCTACGGGTTCGGGCTCGGGCGGGATGCCCGGGACCGAAAGAACACGGTTCAATACTTCGGTTTCCAGCGCGGCCAGGCGGTGCGATCCACGCACCCGCGGCCGTGGCATGTCCACGTGCAGGTCGAGGCCGATTTCACCGTCCTCGATCAGGATCACCCGGTCGGCGACCGCGACGGCTTCGGCGACGTCGTGGGTCACCAGCAGCACGGTGAAGCCATGCTTGCGCCAGAGGTCTTCGATCAGTTGCTGCATTTCGATCCGGGTCAGGGCATCCAGCGCCCCCAGCGGTTCGTCCAGCAGCAGCAGGCGTGGCTGGTGGATCAGGGCGCGGGCCAGGGCCACACGCTGTTTCTGTCCACCGGACAATGCCGCCGGCCATTCATTGGCGCGGTCGGCCAGGCCGACCGCCTCCAGGGCCTTGCGTGCCTGTTCCTGCCAGTTGCCTTGCAGGCCCAGGCCAACGTTGTCGATCACCCGTTTCCAGGGCAGCAGGCGCGCTTCCTGGAACATCAGGCGGGTGTCTTCGCGGGCCTCGGCGAGCGGCGCGCTGCCGGCCAGCAGTTGCCCGGCGGAAGGCTGGTCGAGGCCGGCGAGCAGGCGCAGCAAGGTACTTTTGCCGCAGCCGCTGCGACCGACGATGGCGACGAATTGTCCGGCCGGAATGTGCAGGTCGATGTCACGCAGCACCTTGCGCTGACCGAAAGTCTTCTCGACGTTGCGCACGGCCAGCGGAATACCGCGCAGCAGCCGTGGCGGTTGCTCCTTGAGAATGGTCATGCGCCGTCTCCCTTGCTCGGTTGATAGGCCGGGTGCCAGCGCAACCAGACGCGCTCCAGGCCACGGGCAGCGAGGTCGGCGAGCTTGCCGAGCACCGCGTAGAGAACGATGGCCAGGACCACCACATCGGTTTGCAGGAATTCACGGGCATTCATCGCCAGGTAGCCGATGCCGGCGTTGGCCGAGATGGTCTCGGCCACGATCAGGGTCAGCCACATGAAGCCCAGGGCGAAGCGCACACCGACCAGAATCGACGGCAGCGCACCCGGCAGGATCACCTGACGGAACAGGGAGAAACCGCTGAGGCCGTAGCTGCGGGCCATTTCCACCAGCGCCGGATCGACGTTGCGAATACCGTGGTAAGTGTTCAGGTAGATCGGGAACAGCGTGCCGAGGGCCACCAGGAAAATCTTCGCCGACTCATCGATGCCGAACCACAGGATCACCAGCGGGATCAGCGCCAGGTGCGGCACGTTGCGGATCATCTGCACCGAGCTGTCGAGCAGGCGCTCGCCCCAACGGGACAGGCCGGTGATGAAGCCCAGCGCCAGGCCGATGCTGCCGCCGATGACGAAGCCCAGGCCGGCACGCCAGCCGCTGATCGCCAGGTGGGTCCAGATCTCGCCGCTGCGCACCAGTTCGACACCGGCGGTTATTACCGCGCTCGGTGCCGGCAGGATGCGCGTCGACAGCCAACCGGCGCTGACCGCCAGTTGCCAGATCGCCAGCAGCGCGATCGGCAAGGCCCACGGGGCCAGGCGCTGCGTCCACGGGGTTGAGGAAGAACGACTCATGCTGCGCTCCTCAACCCTGTGCCGCGGCTTTGGGCAGGATGTCGTTGGCGACCATCTCGCCGAACGGGCTGACATAGCCCCGCTCTTGCGGCAGCGACGGACGCGCGATATCCAGGTGCGGGAACAGCAGTTCGGCGACGCGGTACGACTCTTCCAGGTGCGGGTAGCCGGAGAAGATGAAAGTGTCGATGCCCAGGTCAGCGTATTCCTTGACCCGTGCCGCCACGGTCGGACCGTCGCCGACCAGTGCAGTACCGGCACCGCCACGCACCAGGCCGACGCCCGCCCACAGGTTCGGGCTGACTTCGAGGTTGTCGCGGTTGCCGCCATGCAGCGCGGCCATGCGTTGCTGGCCAACGGAGTCGAAACGCGCCAGGGAGGCCTGGGCGCGGGTGATGGTGTCGTCGTCCAGGTGCGAGATCAGGCGCTCGGCGGCTTTCCATGCTTCATCGTTGGTTTCCCGCACGATCACGTGCAGGCGGATGCCGAAGCGGACGGTGCGGCCCAGCTTGGCGGCCTTGGCCCGGACTTCCGCGATTTTCTCGGCGACCGCGGCCGGCGGCTCGCCCCAGGTCAGGTACAGCTCGACCTGCTCGGCGGCCAGGTCTTGGGCAGCCTCGGACGAGCCACCGAAATACAGCGGCGGACGCGGTTGTTGAATCGGTGGATAGAGCAGCTTGGCGCCTTTGACCTGGATGTGCTTGCCGTCGTAATCGACCGTCTCGCCTTCCAGCACCCGACGCCAGATGCGGGTGAACTCCACGGAGGCCTGATAACGCTCTTCATGGCTGAGGAACAGGCCGTCGCCGGACAGTTCTTCAGGGTCGCCACCGGTCACCAGGTTGAACAGCGCACGCCCGCCGGACAGCCGGTCGAGGGTCGCCGCCTGACGCGCCGCCACGGTCGGCGAAATGATCCCCGGGCGCAGGGCCACGAGGAATTTCAGCCGCTGGGTCACCGGGATCAGCGATGCCGCCACCAGCCAGGAGTCCTCGCAGGAACGCCCGGTGGGGATCAGCACGCCGCCGAAACCCAGGCGATCCGCTGCCTGGGCGACCTGCTGCAGATAACCGTGATCGACGGCGCGAGCGCCTTCGGCGGTGCCAAGGTAATGGCCGTCGCCATGGGTCGGTAGAAACCAGAAAACGTTGAGGCTCATTGGAGTTGTCTCCTAAGGGTGGCTCAGACCGGGGCGGCGCCCCGGCTCGGGCAAAACGTCAAGGCGCCGTGGCGACCTTGGCCGGTGGCGTCCAGATCACGTCCTTGATGCTCAGCGGCTTTGGAATCAGCTTGAGGGTCTTGAAGGTGTCGGCGATCTTCTGCTGCGCGGCGACCACTTCCGGGGTCAGGAACTGCGCGCCGTAGCCTTGGCGCTTGACCGAGGTCAGGGTGATGTCGGCCGGCAGGCCGAGCAGCGGCGCAACCTGATCGGTCACTTCCTGCGGGTTGGCCTTGGACCACTCGCCAACGGCACGAACCTCGTCCACCAGCGCGCTGATCACTTCAGGGTGCTGTTGTGCGTAAGGCTTGGTCGCCAGGTAGAACTGGTGGTTGTCGACGATGCCCTGGCCGTCGCGCAGGGTGCGGGCCTGCAGTTGCTGTTCGGCGGCAGCCTGGTACGGATCCCAGATGACCCAGGCGTCGACACTGCCACGCTCGAAGGCGGCACGGGCGTCGGCGGGCGGCAGGAATACCGGCTGGATGTCGGTGTATTTCAGGCCGGCGTCTTCCAGGGCGCGGACCAGCAGGTAATGCACGTTGGAGCCTTTGTTCAGGGCGACTTTCTTGCCCTTGAGGTCTTTGACCGACTGGATGGCCGAACCCTTCGGCACAAGGATCGCTTCGCTGTGCGGCGCTGGCGGCTCATAGGCGACGTAGAGCAGGTCGGCGCCGGCGGCCTGGGCGAACACCGGCGGGGTTTCGCCGGTCACGCCGAAGTCGATCGAACCGACGTTGAGGCCTTCCAGCAGTTGCGGGCCGCCGGGGAATTCAGTCCATTGCACCTGCACGCCCTGGGCGGCGAGACGCTTTTCCAGCGTGCCCTTGGCCTTGAGCAGCACCAGGGTGCCGTATTTCTGATAACCGATACGCAGGGTTTCGGCTTGAGCTTGAGTAATGGCGCCGAAGGACACAGCCGCAGCAAACAGAGCGACCAGGCCACGACGCAAAATGACAGTGCGCATTGCGCTCTCCTTATTTTGCTGTTGGGTTCAGGCTGCACCTGCTTGCCTCGTTATCGGGCGAGTAAGGTGAAGGGTGACGCGATGAAACGGGTGTCGCGGCTCAGATGCTCCAGCGGGCGCTGAGCAGGCGTTCGTTCAGGACGCCAGGAGCCACCGGCCGTGGCCGACGGGCCAGGGCGCTGTGAAACGTGTCGAGCGATTCGTGCAGGCGCTGCTCCAGGGCAGGCGCCAGGTGGGCCGGGGAATTGCCCTGGCCGTAGGCGATCTGGCTGTCGTCGGCGAAGATCCCTTGCAGGGTCTCCTGCGCCTTGAGGGCCGAGAGCACCGGCTTGAGTGCGTAGTCCACCGCCAGCATGTGGGCGATGCTGCCGCCGGTGGCGATGGGCAGGACAACCTTGTGGTGCAGGGCGCGTTCGGGCAGCAGGTCGAGCAGGGTTTTCAGCGCGCCGGAATAGGACGCCTTGTACACCGGGGTAGCGACGATCAGGCCGTCAGCCTGTTCCACCAACTGCTGGAAGTGCTGCACGTGCGGACTGTCGAAGCGAGCGTGAAGCAGGTCCTCGGCCGGGAAGTCCCGTACCTGGAACGTCACCACTTCCACACCCTGGCCTTGCAGCCAGTCCCGGGAGCGATCGAGCAGCACACCGGAACGTGACCGCAGGCTGGGGCTACCACCAATAGAAACGACCAACATGGAAAGCGCTTCCTTAGAACTGTTCTGAAGGGCCGCGAGTTAGTGTGCTCGCTGGAATGGGGTGACCTTAACAGGTGGGTATATATATCGATAAATCATATTTTTTCATTTGTTTATGTGATTTAGAGATATGGGCTTTATGCCAGACCGCGAGTTGTCACTGCTGTACCTGTGCACACTCTATCGTTCTGAATAAGGAACGCTAAAGCCAGTTTTCACTAGCTACCGCGCCAAAGGTTCTGAATTTAATCTTCTCCCATCAACGCGAAACACCACCCCTTACGAAGATCAGAACCTCAGGAGCAACGACCATGACCGCATTCAAATACAACCGCCTGAACAAAGACGACGCCGCTGTCCTGCTGGTGGATCACCAGGCTGGCCTGCTGTCCCTGGTGCGCGATATCGAGCCGGACCGCTTCAAGAACAACGTCCTGGCCCTGGCGGATCTGGCCAAGTTCTTCAACCTGCCAACCATCCTCACCACCAGCTTCGAACAAGGCCCCAACGGCCCGCTGGTACCCGAGCTAAAAGAACTGTTCCCGGATGCCCCGTACATCGCTCGCCCTGGCCAGATCAACGCCTGGGACAACGAGGACTTCGTGAAAGCGGTGAAAGCTACCGGGAAGAAGCAACTGATCATTGCCGGTGTGGTAACCGAGGTGTGTGTGGCGTTCCCGGCGCTGTCGGCTCTGGAAGAAGAATTTGAAGTGTTTGTGGTGACCGATGCTTCCGGCACCTTCAACGAGATGACCCGTGATGCAGCGCTGAATCGTGTGAGTTCGGCGGGTGCGCAACTGATGACCTGGTTCGGCGTGGCCTGTGAGCTGCACCGCGACTGGCGCAACGATGTCGAAGGGCTGGCGGCACTGTGCTCGAATCACATTCCGGATTACCGGAATTTGATGACCAGCTATAACGCGCTGACTGCCAGCAAGTAAGAGCTGGGGCCGCTTTGCGGCCATTCGCGAGCAAGCTCGCTCCTACAGATTCATCACCGTCTCTGTAGGAGCGAGCTTGCTCGCGAAGGGCCCGAATTGGTTTCTTCAGGCAAAAAAAAGGGCCGTCGAAACGGCCCGAAAATCCCTGCGATGGCTAAAGCACTACGATGAAAACGGTCTGTCAGCGGTTGGGCTGTGGGGTCAGGCGCAGGTAGGGCTTGACCGCGCGATAGCCCTTCGGAAAGCGGCGTTTGATCTCTTCTTCGTCCTTGAGCGACGGCACGATCACCACTTCATCACCGTCCTGCCAGTTGGCCGGGGTCGCGACCTTGTGGTTGTCGGTGAGCTGCAACGAGTCGATCACCCGCAGGATTTCGTGGAAGTTGCGGCCGGTGCTGGCCGGGTAGGTGATGGTCAGACGGATCTTCTTGTTCGGATCGATCACGAACAGGGAACGCACCGTCAGGGTGTCGCTGGCGTTGGGGTGGATCAGGTCATAGAGGTCGGACACTTTGCGATCGGCGTCGGCCAGGATCGGGAAGTTGACCGTGGTGTTCTGGGTTTCGTTGATGTCTTCGATCCAGCGGTGATGGGAATCGACCGGGTCGACGGACAGCGCGATGGCCTTGACGCCGCGCTCGGCGAATTGCTCTTTCAGCTTGGCGGTAAAGCCCAGTTCCGTGGTGCACACCGGGGTGAAGTCGGCCGGGTGCGAGAACAACACGCCCCAGCTATCGCCGAGCCACTCGTGGAAGCGGATCTTGCCGGCGCTGGAATCCTGTTCGAAGTCGGGGGCGATATCGCCGAGTCTGAGGCTCATGGTGCGGCTCCTTGGGCTAAGTGCGTTATGGCTTCACTGTGCCTGTGGTTGCGCCGAATTAAAAAGAATAAATATTGATTTATTTAGACCTGAAAGAAATAACGAATTGCAGACAAAACAACGCCCGCGCGGCGTGAAGCCGGGCGGGCGTTGATGTATCTCGCGGCGGGTTACAGCAGCGGGATGGAGTAGCTGAGGATCAGACGGTTTTCGTCTTGAGCGTGGTTGGCGCTGGTCAGGTCGCTACGCCATGCGGCGTTTTTCCACATGACGCCCAGACCCTTCAGGGTGCCTTCCGGCACTACGTAGGCCAGGGTGATATCGCGTTCCCACTCTTTGCCGTTACCAGCACGGGTCTCGAAATCGTCGCCTTTGAGGTACGTGACACCAGCGGTTGCACCCGCCAGACCGACCTTGGCGAAATCGTAGGAGTAGCGAGCCTGCCAGGTACGCTCACCGGCACGACCGAACTTCTGGATCTGCGAGTCGGTGATGGTGTAGTTGGACGAGCCGTCACCCTGGTTCAGCCAAGGGAAGTCACTGTCGCCTTTGCTGTACTGGTAGCCACCGCCAAAGGTGTGGCCAGCAACGGTGTACAGGAACAGGGCGCTGTACAGGTCGTTATCGACCTTGCCCTTGATGACGTTATTGCCGTACCAGCCATTGGTGTAATAGGCAGAGTCATGGCCGTTGGCACCATCATCGGTGCTGTGGAAGTAGCGGAAGTCAGACTTCAGTACGCCAGGGCCGATTGCCCAGTTATGCACGGCACCCAGGAAGTGCTGTTTGTAGAAGTCTTCCAGGTTGCCGTAGTAGTACTGCAGCAGCAGGTCTTTGGTGACCTTGTAGTCAGCACCGGCATAGCGGAACTGGTTGCTGAACTCACCGGTACGTGCGTTGTTGGCGCCAGCGATGGACAACCCTTCGTTGTTCGAGGAGTTACGGCCCTTCACGTGCTCGATCTGGCCGGCGATCAGGGTCAGGTCCTTGATCTCGTTCGAAGTGATCTGGCCACCTTCGAAGGTTTGCGGCAGCAGACGACCATCGTTGTAGGAGATGACTGGCAGCTTCGGCAGCAGGGTGCCGTAGCGCAGTTCGGTCTGGGAGATCTTGACCTTGGCGGCAGCGCCCAGGCTGGCGAAGTCGTTTACGGCCTCGCCGTTGCTCTCGGTCGGGAAAACAATACCGCCGTAGTTGGCGCTGGTCGGGTTGCCGTGATGAGCCTTGCTCGAATCGAGACGGACCCCGTACAGGGCGATCGCGTCGACACCAAAGCCGACGGTCCCTTGAGTGAAGCCGGAGGTGTAGTCGAGCTGGAAGCCTTGGCCCCACTCGCGCTGCGTGTTGCCGCCATCGGTATCGCGGTTGTTGCTGTCGATATAGAAGTTACGCAGCTTCAGAGTGGCTTTGCTGTCTTCGATAAAACCGGCAGCGCCTGCTTGCTGGGCCAAAACCCCAAGGGCCACGGCAAGAGTCAGGGTCGACTTCTTCATAGATGAATTGCTCCTATCGTTTCTAATTCTTGTGGTTCGTTGACGGCAGGATCTGTCGTCCTGCTCGCCGTCGATGGTCGATTAGCACCAAAGGGTGACTATCAAGTCAATCGTAACTATTCGTTTCGCGACTTTGGTCTAATGCGTCGCGCTGGGGTCGAAGGATAATGACAATTTGATAAATCCAAAAAGAATTATTTGTGTTTTTTTAAGATTTTTTCGGAATATCTCACGAAATTTTCACAAAGCATTCATACATAAGCTAATTACCAAAACGTATTTATCTAAAGCTTTTTAGATCAATTAGTTTTATGGCCTTCCCTCTCTGGAAATGGCCATCATGAAGCCCTCGCTCCCGCTCCGATTATTTACCGCCCTCGCCCTCACCGGCTTGACCCTGGTCAGCCACGCCGCCGGAATCACCGTCGGCTACCAGACCGGCATCGATCCCAGTAAAGTCCCCCAGGCTGACGGCGCCTACGAGCAGGCCATCGGCGAGAAAATCGACTGGCGCCGCTTCAACAGCGGCCCGGAAGTGGTCACCGCCATCGCCTCGGGCGACGTGCAGATCGGCAACCTCGGTTCCAGCCCGCTGGCGGCGGCAGCGTCACGCAAGCTGCCGATCGTGGCCTTTGTCGTCTCGGCGCAGATCAACGCCGCTGAAGCTCTGGTGGTGCGCAACGGCAGCGGCATCAACAGCCCGCAGGACCTGGTGGGCAAGACCATCGCCACGCCGTTCGTGTCCACCTCGCACTACAGCCTGCTCGGCGCGCTGAAGCACTGGAACCTCGATACCCGCCAGGTGAAGGTGGTGAACCTGCAACCCGCAGAAATTGCCGCGGCGTGGAAGCGTGGCGACATCGACGGCGCCTTTGTCTGGTCGCCCGCGCTGGGCGAAATCCGCAAGACCGGCAAGACCCTGACCGACGCCGCCGAAGTGGGTGGCTGGGGCGCGCCGACGTTCGAGGTGTGGGTCGCGCGCAAGGACTTCGCCGAGAAGCACCCGGACGTGGTTGCCAAATTCGCCAAGGTCACCTTGCAGTCCTTCGCCGACTACACCGCCAACAAGGCGCAGTGGACGGCGGATTCGCTGCCCGTGCAGAAGATCGCCAAGCTGACCGGCGCCAACCCGGCGGACGTTCCTGAGTTGCTCGCCGGCTCCGCGTTCCCCGATGCCCAGGCACAACCGGCGCTGCTGCAGAACCAGACACCTGCCGCCATTGCCGAGACGGCGAAATTCCTCAAGGAGCAAGGCAAGGTGGAGACGGTGCTGCCGGATTATTCGCCGTTTGTGAGTGCGAAGTTCGTGCAGTAAGCCCGGCCAGCTTCCCATAGAAACGGCTGACACCTGATTCCAGGCCCTTCGCGAGCAAGCTCGCTCCTACAGATTCAGCGCTTTGTAGGAGCGAGTTTGTTCGCGAAGGGCGCCTCCCTTTCTTTGTCTCCTAAGCTAATTCGAAAAAGTTATTTATTTACGATTTCTTAGATCAATTAGTCTTTCACCACTTCCCACCCTATTCCGCCTGACCAGGAGTTCAACATGACCTTCTTTGCCCCACTGCGCCTGTTCTCCGCCCTGGCCCTGGCCGGTGCTGCGTTTTTCGTCCAGGCCGCGGACCTTACCGTCGCCTACCAGACCACCGTCGATCCGGCCAAAGTCGCCCAGGTCGATGGCCGTTATGAGCAAGCCAGCAAGGCCAGCATCGACTGGCGCAAATTCGACAACGGCGCTGACGTGATCACCGCCGTAGCCTCCGGAGACGTGCAGATCGGCTACCTCGGTTCCAGCCCGCTGGCCGCCGCAGCGACCCGCAAGCTGCCGGTGGAAACCTTCCTGATCGCCACCGAAATCGGCGCCGCCGAAGCCCTGGTCGCCCGCGATGGCGCCGGCATCAATTCGCCCCAGGACCTGGTCGGCAAGAAGATCGCCGTGCCCTTCGTGTCCACCGGTCACTACAGCCTGCTGGCCGCGCTGAAGCAGTGGAACATCGACCCGGCCAAAGTGCAGATCCTCAACCTCGCGCCACCAGCAATCACTGCTGCGTGGAAGCGCGGCGACATCGACGCCACCTACGTCTGGGATCCGGCCCTGGGCGTGGCCAAGGAGAACGGCAAGGTGCTCATCACCTCCGGCGAACTGGCGAAGAAAGGCGCGCCGACCTTCGACGCCTGGATCGTGCGCAAGGACTTCGCCGCCAAGCACCCTGAAGTGGTCAAGGCCTTCGCCAAAGTGACCCTCGATGCCTACGCCGATTACCGCAAAGACCCGCAAGCCTGGCTCGCGGACAAGAGCAACGTCGACAAGCTGGTGAAGCTGTCCGGCGCCAAGGCCAGCGACATTCCGGCCCTGCTGCAAGGCAACGTGTTCCCGCTGGCCGCCGACCAGGTTGCCGCCCTCGGCGCGCCGACCACCAAGGCCATCACCGACACCGCCACCTTCCTCAAGGAACAAGGCAAGGTCGAGGCCGTGCTGCCGGATTACTCGCCGTACGTCAGCGCGTCGTTCATCACCAACTGAGTCACGGAGTCGTCATGGCCCTGTTACAACTGGAGCGCATCAGCGCACAGTACCCCGGCGCCGCCGAGCCTGTGCTGTCCGACATTTCTCTGAGCCTGGGCCCGCAGCAATTGCTGGTGGCCCTCGGCCCGTCCGGCAGCGGCAAGACCTCGCTGCTCAACCTGATCGCCGGCTTCGTCAGCCCGAGCGCCGGGCGCATCACCCTCGACGGCGTGCCGGTGCAAGGGCCGAGCGCCGAACGCGGCGTGGTGTTCCAGGACGACGCCCTGTTGCCCTGGCAGGATGTGCTGGCCAACGTCGGCTTCGGCCTGGAACTGGCCGGCGTGTCCCGTGCGCAGCGGGACCAGAAGGCGCGGGAAATGCTCGCCCTGGTGGACCTCGCCGATTTCGCCGCGCGGCGTATCTGGCAGTTGTCCGGTGGCCAGAAACAGCGCGTCGGCCTGGCCCGCGCGCTGGCCGCCGATCCACGGGTGCTGCTGATGGACGAGCCCTTCGGCGCCCTCGATGCCTTCACCCGCGAACAGATGCAAGAGCTGCTGTTGCAGGTCTGGCAACGCACCGCCAAGCCGGTGTTCCTGATTACCCACGACATCGAAGAAGCGGTGTTCCTCGCCACCGACCTGATCCTGCTGGCGCCCAACCCCGGCCGCGTGGTCGAGCGTCTGCACCTGGACTTCGGCCAGCGCTACGCCGCCGGTGAATCAGCGCGTTCGATCAAGTCCGATCCACGCTTTATCGAAACCCGCGAGCACGTGCTGTCGCGGGTCTTTTCTCAACGCAGCGCCGCCGGGCGGCAGGAGTTCGCATGAGCAGTCTGGAACTGCCGGTGACGGCCAAACCTTCCACCGCGTCGCGCCCGCTCAAGGCACGGCGCTCCCTGAGCACCCGCTGGATCAGCGGCCTGACCCTCGGCGCCCTGCTGCTGGTGTGGTGGCTGGTGACCGCCGCCGAATGGATCGAGCCGCTGTTCCTGCCCTCGCCCGAAGCGGTGGCGGGCAAGGCCTGGCTGTTGCTGACCCAGGGCTACATGGAATCGACCTTGTGGCAGCACCTCGGTGCCAGCCTGAGCCGTATTGGCCTGGCGCTGGGCGCGGCGATCCTCACCGCGATCCCGGTCGGTATCGCCATCGGCAGCAACCGTATCGCCCGCGGCATTCTCGATCCGCTGATCGAGTTCTACCGCCCTATTCCACCGCTGGCGTACCTGCCGCTGATCGTGATCTGGTGCGGCATCGGCGAGCTGTCGAAAGTGCTGCTGATCTACCTGGCGATCTTCGCCCCGATCGCCATCGCCACCGCCACCGGCGTGCGCACGGTCGATCCGGCCAAGCTACGCGCGGCGCTGTCGCTGGGCGCGAGCAAGGTGCAACTGATTCGCCACGTGATCCTGCCGAGCGCCCTGCCGGACATCCTCACTGGCGTGCGCATCGGCCTTGGTGTCGGCTGGTCGACCCTGGTTGCCGCCGAGCTGATCGCCGCCACCAGCGGCCTGGGCTTTATGGTCCAGTCGGCGGCGCAATTCCTGGTCACCGACGTGGTGGTGCTCGGCATCCTGGTCATCGCCCTGATCGCCTTCGCCCTGGAAATGGGCCTGCGCGCCCTGCAACGCAAGCTGGTGCCCTGGCACGGCCAGAGCCACTGAACAACCGTATTAGTGAGACAGACATGAGCCTGATCATTACCCCGCTGAGCCCCGCGCTCGGTGCCCAAATCAGTGGCGTTGACCTGAGCCGCGATATCAGCGCCGAGGCACGCGATGCCATCGAGCAAGCGCTGCTGACCCACCAGGTATTGTTCTTCCGCGAACAACCGATCACCCCGCAGCAGCAGGCGAATTTCGCCGCGCAGTTCGGCGACCTGCACATTCATCCGATCTACCCCAACGTGCCGGAAACACCACAGGTGCTGGTGCTCGACACCGCCGTCACCGACGTGCGCGACAACGCCATCTGGCACACCGACGTGACCTTCCTGCCGACTCCGGCACTGGGCGCAGTACTGGCCGCAAAACAGTTGCCGGCCTATGGCGGCGACACCTTGTGGGCCAGCGGCATCGCCGCGTTCGAAGCGCTGTCGGAACCGCTGAAGATCCTGCTGGACGGACTGACCGCGACCCATGACTTCACCAAGTCCTTCCCGCTGGCCCGCTTCGGTTCCACGCCGCAGGACCTGGAGCGCTGGGAAGCGACCCGCCGCGCCAACCCGCCGATTTCCCATCCGGTGATCCGCACGCATCCGGTGAGCGGACGCAAATCGCTGTTCGTCAGCGACGGCTTCACCACCCGCATCAACGAACTGAGCGAGGCGGAAAGTGAGGCGCTGCTGAAATTCCTGTTTGCCCACGCCACCCGGCCAGAGTTCACCATTCGCTGGCGCTGGCAGGAAAACGACGTGGCCTTCTGGGATAACCGCGTGACCCAGCATTACGCGGTGGATGATTACCGCCCGGCGCGGCGGGTGATGCATCGGGCGACGATCCTGGGGGATGTGCCGTTCTGATGGGTTATCCACAGCCCATGGGGTGTGGATCGATCTGAATGCCGTGCTGTTGGTGATGGTCTCATCGCCGGCAAGGCCGGCTCCCACAGGTTCTGTGACCAACCTGGTTCCTGTGGGAGAAACCCTGACTCAGGGCAGCGCCTTCCTCACATCCAGTTTCTTCGGCAACAACCGGTTCTCATAGAACAGATCCGCCGTCGCCTGCTGCGCCTTGATCACCTCATCGGTAATCGGCAGCACCGGCGATGGCGGGCGGTTATCCACATAGCGGGCGACCACCGCTTCGGGCAAGCCCATCGAGTTGCTCAGCACCTTCAGGCTGGCGTCCCGCTCACTGCGGGTCAGGTCTTCGGCAGCGGTGAGCTGGTCCAGCAGGCTGTGGATAAACTCGCCGTTCTGCGCCGCATAGTCGCGCCGCGCGGTGTACACCGGACCGGATAATCCCAGCCCTTCGCCATCCGCCAACTTGCGGCTGTGCCCTTCGCTCAACGCCAGCGAAACATACGGATCCCACACCGCCCAGGCATCGACGCTGCCGTGCTCGAACGCCGCGCGGGCATCCGCCGGCGTCAGGTACACCGGCTGGATATCCTTGAAGCTCAAGCCCGCCTTGTTCAGCGCCCGCAGCACCAGGTTGTGCGAGCTGGAGCCCTTCTGCAGCGCGACCTTGCGACCCTTGAGGTCGGTCACCTGCTGGAGCGGGCTGTCGCTGCGCACCAGGATCACTTCCGCCGACGGCTTGGCCGGCTCGGCGCCGATGTACACCAGATCGGCGCCCGCCGCCTGGGCGAACAGCGGCGGGATATCACCGGTCGAACCCACGTCCAGGCTGCCGATGTTCAGTGCTTCAAGCATCTGCGGCCCGGCCGGGAATTCGATCCATTGCACCTTGGTCCCGGCGAAGCGTTTCTCCAGCAGGCCATGTTCCTTGGCCAGCACCAACGCGATGGAGCCCTTCTGGTAGCCGATGCGCAATTCCTGCGGATCGGCGACCGCTGCCGTCGCCAGGCCCAACAGGGCCAGGCCGGCGCTCAGCATTGCAATCGCCTTCATTCGTCACTCCGCCAGCGAGGGTTTTTCCCAGAGGTTGATGCCACCTTCAACGGCATGACGGTCGATCAGCGCCAGCTCTTCAGCACTGAACGTCAGGTTGTTCAGCGCACCGACGTTCTCGATGATCTGCTCAGGCCGGCTGGCACCGATCAGCGCCGAGGTCACCCGCGGGTCGCGCAGGGTCCAGGCCAGCGCCAGTTGCGCGAGGCTCTGGCCACGGGCGATGGCGATTTCGTTGAGGGCGCGAACATGAGCCAGGTTGGCCTCGGACAAGTGCGTCGGCAGCAGCGAACCACCGCCCGGCTTGTTGACCCGCGCGTCCTGCGGCACACCGTTGAGGTACTTGCCGGTGAGCAAGCCCTGGGCCAACGGGGTGAAGGCGATCACGCCGGCGCCCAGCTCATCGGTGACGTCCAGCAGGTCCTTTTCCACCCAGCGGTTGAGCAGGTTGTAGGCCGGCTGGTGGATCAGCAGCGGGACTTTCCACTCCTGCAACAGACGCGCGATTTCGCGGGTCTTGACCCCGGAGTAAGACGAGATGCCGACGTACAGCGCCTTGCCCTGCTGCACTGCGGTGGCGAGGGCGCTGGCGGTTTCTTCCAGCGGGGTGTCCGGGTCGAAGCGGTGCGAATAGAAGATATCCACATAGTCCACGCCCAACCGCGACAGGCTCTGGTCGAGGCTGGCGAGGATGTGTTTGCGCGAGCCGCCGCCCTGGCCGTACGGGCCGGGCCACATGTCCCAACCGGCCTTGCTGGAGATTATCAGCTCGTCGCGGTAGCCCTTGAAGTCTTCACGCAACAGGCGACCGAAATTGATCTCGGCGCTGCCGTAGGGCGGGCCGTAGTTGTTGGCCAGGTCGAAGTGGTTGATGCCCAGGTCGAAGGCCGTGCGCAACAGCGCGCGCTGATCGCTCAGCGGCGTGCTGTCACCAAAGTTGTGCCACAGGCCCAGCGATAGCGCCGGCAGCACCAGGCCGCTGCGGCCCACGCGACGGTAAGGAATGGAGGTGTTGCGGTTTTCCGCAGCGACGTAGGTCATCGGTGTCTTCCTCAGGAGAAATAGGGGTTGTTCGGCCGGCTCAGGCCGAGGTGCTCGCGCAAGGTGCGCCCTTCGTAATGGGTGCGGAACAGGCCGCGCCGCTGCAGTTCGGGCACCAGGTGTCGGGCGACGTCTTCAAGGCCACCCGGCAGGTGCGGCACCAGCACGTTGAAGCCGTCGGCGGCTTCGTTTTCGAACCATTCCTGCAATTGATCGGCGATCTGCGTCGGGGTGCCAATCAGGCTGTGGTGCCCGCGACCGCCGGCAATGCGCCGTCCCAACTGGGCTAGGTTGAGGTTTTCGCGCACCGCCAGTTCGCTCAGCAGTTGCTGGCGGCTGCGCTGGCCGCTGTCGGTGAGCGGCAGCTCGGGCAGCGGGCCGTCCTGTGGATAACCGGACAGGTCGAAGTTGCCGAGCATGCGCCCGAGCAACGCGATGCCGACCTGCGGCTCAACCAATTCCTGAAACGCGGCGAACTTATCCTCGGCTTCGGCCTGGGTCTCGCCGACCACGATAAAGGCACCCGGCATGATCTTCAGCGAGTCGCGGCTGCGCCCGTAGGCGGCCAGGCGACCCTTGAGGTCGGCATAGAACGCCTGCGCTGCGGCCAGCGACGTCTGCGCGGTGAACACCACGTCGGCAGTGCGCGCGGCCAGGTCGAGACCGGCCGGCGACGAACCGGCCTGGACGACCACCGGGCGGCCTTGCGGAGTGCGAGCTACATTCAAAGGGCCCCTGACTTTGAAGTGTTCGCCCTGGTGATTGAGCAATCGTACTGAATCAGGCTTGTAGTACGTACCGGATTTCTTGTCGCGAACGAAGGCATCGTCGGCCCAACTGTCCCATAGCCCGACAACCACTTCATGGAACTCTTTGGCGCGAACGTACCGATCTGAGTGGCCAACGTGCTCGTCTCGGCCAAAATTCAGCGCTTCGGCGGCCGCATCGGACGTCACCAGATTCCAGCCTGCGCGCCCTCCAGACAGATGATCCAGCGAAGCGAATTTCCGTGCCACATGGTATGGCTCGTTGTACGTTGTAGTAGCTGTGGCCACCAATCCGATGCGCTCCGTGACCCCGCTCAAAGCGGATAGCAATGTCAAGGGCTCGAAGTGGTCGGAGCGTGCCATTCGGCTGGCAATTTCACCTTCGGCGGCGGCAACGCTGTCGGCGACGAAAATCGCATCGAAACAGGCGCCTTCCGCGACCTTGGCCAAGTGCCGGTAGTGCTGGATATCCAGTCCAGCATCTGCCGGAACATCGGGGTGACGCCAGGCGGCCACGTGATGCCCTGTTGCCATCAAAAAGGCGCCCAGACTCATTTGCCGTGGGGTTGTGCTCATGTCAGAAGTCCTTGCGAAGCTGGATGCCGAAGTAACGTTCGTCATCGCGCGGAACCGCGCGGTAGACGTAGTTGCCCCCGGTAGCCAGAAGAGGTGAGTAGGATTTGTCCGCAAGGTTTTTGGCCAGCAGCGCCACGCGCCAGCCTTCGTTGTAATCGGCCAGGGCGACGCTGGCATTCCAGATGCCGTAAGCGCCCTGAACCGTGTCGGCGTTCTGGGAAATGTCGTACTGCACTTTGCTCTGCCAACTGAAATCGGTGCCCAGTTCGATATCCAGGCCGTTGTCCAGCGGGATGCTGTAGTCGGCGCGCACGTAGCTCTTCCAGTCCGGGCTGTAAGGCAGTGGCTTGCCGTTGACGTTGCACGACGCCGCGGCGCCCGCCGGGCAGGCGAATTCATCGATGCGCGCCTTGGTGTAGGCCACGGCGCCGGAGAATTTCAGTTGCGAGGTGGCCTGCAGGGCGAAGTCCAGTTCCACGCCTTCGCTGCTGACGCTGCCGGCGTTGATCAGGCGGGTCACCACTTGCCCGGCGACGCTGTCGAAGAAGTTCGCCTGGTAGTTTTCGTACTCGGTATGGAACACCGCGACGTTGGTGGTCAGGCGGTTGTTCCACAGGCTGGCCTTGAGGCCGGCTTCCCAACTGTTGGAGGTCTCCGGCTTGAGCGCGTCGGTGTCACGCGGCTGCATGTTGAAGAACACGTTGTAGGCCGGGCCTTTGTAGCCACGGGAGTAGGTCAGGTAGCTGGTGATGTCGTCGGTCAGGTCGTATTGCAGGCCCAGGCGCCCGGACCAGCCGTCCTCGTCCACCGAGCCGGAACTGCTGGTGCCCGGTTGGATACCGTTGACCGCCACGGTTGAGGTGGAAACGCGGCGGTGGTCGTATTCGAGGTCGTCGTGGGTCCAGCGCAGGCCGGCAATACCGCGGAACGTCGGTGTGAAGTTGAGGGTGCTTTCGCCAAACACCGCGTAGCTGTCGTTGGTGGTGCTGTAGTCGGCGACGCCCTGCTGGGTGACGGTGGTGGTCTTCAGGGTGCGGCGGTAGGTTTCCTCGTCCTTGCCGTGCATGTAGAACAGGCCGCCGACGTATTCGAGGAACTCACCTTTCGGCGAGGCCAGGCGTAGTTCCTGGGAGTACTGGTCGTAGGCCAGTTCGCCCTTGTCCTCGATGCCGGGGAAGGCCGCGCTGATGGTCGAAAGGCGGTCGCCGTCCTGCCACTGGGTGTTGTCCCAGCCGCGCCAGGCGGTAATCGATGTCAGGGTGTAATCACCAAGGTTCCAGTCGAGCTGGGCGGACAGGCCCTTGTTGATGTCTTCGACGTGGCTGCGGTAGTCACTGACGATATCGCGGTTGTCACCGTCGGCGCGCACCGGCGCCAGCGCGTTGGAAAACGCCGGCAACAGCGACTTGCTGACTACGCCGTTGGGCGCGTCGTCATGGGATTGCAGGTAGTCGGCGGCGAGGGTCAGGCTGAGGTCGTCGCTGGGGGTGAACACCAGCTTGCCGCGCACGCCCTTGCGGTTGTAGCCGTTGACTTCCTGGCCGTTGGCCTTGTTGTCGACGTTGCCGTCGTAACTGCCGAACAGCGTGGTGATCGAGCCCTTGAGGGTGTCCGGGATCAGCGCGCCGCCGATGCCGAAACGGGTGCGGCTTTCGTTGCCGCTGAAGTACGACTGCTCGACGAAGCCATGGGTTTCTTCGGTCGGTGTGCGGGTGGTGATGTTCAGTACGCCGGCCGAGGCGTTCTTGCCGAACAGCGTGCCCTGCGGGCCGCGCAGCACTTCGAGGCGCTCGATATCCAGCAGGTCGAGGGTGGACTGGCCCGGACGGCCGAAGACCACGCCATCGATCACCGTCGCCACGGTCGGCTCGACGCCCGGCGAGGTGGAAATGGTGCCCACGCCGCGAATGAACAGCGAGGTGTCCTTGTTCGAGGCGCCGGTGCGGAAATTCAGGCTCGGCACCTGCTGCACGATGCTCGCCACGCTGTTGCGGTTTTCCCGCTCCAGTTGCTCGCCATCCACCACTGAAACCGCCACCGGCACCTGTTGCAGCGAGGCTTCGCGGCGAGTGGCGGTGACCGTCACGGCCTTGAGGGTCGGGCTGTCGCTCTGAGCGGCGGGCGCCGTGTCAGCGGCCATGGCCGGCGCCAGCGGCAAAGCGCTGAGGGCGACCAGGCCGAGGCTCAGACGTTGACGACGGATGGCCTGGGCCAAGGGTGAGGTTGGGGTGTTGAACGCGGCGCGTTTGTGCATGGTGTGCTACTCGAAGAATGCCCTGTCCACCGCGATCGCTGACCGCGGCGCCCTGATGAAACGTCAGCGCGGGGTCCTTGGGCATTCGCTCGTGCGAGTAGCAGACAAACCACTTTGTTAGCGCTAACATCGCCAGTATCATCGGGCGCTAAATAGATCGTCCAATAATGAAAAATTACTTTTATATGTCTTTTTGTTTGTAGGGATATGCACCGTGAGCGATGAGAAAGCCCCCGTCCGCAAACGTCGCGGCGCCGGCCGCGTGACCCTGCAGGCGGTGGCCCGGGCCGCTGGCGTCTCGGCGATCACCGTGTCGCGCTACTTCAACCAGCCGGAATCGGTTTCCCCGGAACGCCGCGAGCGCATCGCCGAAGTGGTCGCGGAACTGGGTTACGTACCCAACCTCGTGGCCGGCGGATTGGCCTCGGCGCGGGGGCGCATCGTGGGCATGGTCATCCCCAACATTTCCGGGCCGATCTTCGCCGACACCATTCAAGGCTTCAGCGACACCCTCAGCCACCACGGCTACCAACTGCTGCTGGCCTCCAGCTACTTCTCCACCGAGCAGGAAGAAAACGCCGTGCGCGCCTTCCTCGGCTGGTCACCGGCGGCGCTGGTGCTGACCAGCCACTTCCACAGCGCGGCCACGGAAAAGATGCTCGCCGAGGCCGACATCCCGCTGGCGGAAACCTGGGACTACCGCCCGGAACGGTCGCCAATCCAGATCGGTTTTTCCCACCATGAAGTCGGCGTCGTCGCCACCCGCTACCTGCACGACAAAGGCTACCGGCGCATCGCCTTTGTACAGAACAGCGCGGCCGGCGACTTCAGCGCGCTGGAGCGGCGTGACGGCTATATCGAAACGTTGAAGAGCCTGGGTGGCGAGCCGCGGGTATTCGCACCGGACACGGGCCTGGCGCCGTTCGAGGCGGGCAAGCAGGCGATGCTGTCACTGATGGACGCCGAGCAACGCCCCGACGCGATCATCTTCGCCAACGACAACCTCGCTGCCGGCGCGTTACTGGCGGGCCAGCGCGCGGGGCTGAAGATTCCGCAAGATTGCGCGGTGATGGGGTTTGGTGATTATCCGTTCGCGGCGATGCTGATGCCGGGGCTGACCACGGTGAAACCACCGGCGTTGCAGATGGGGGTGTTGGCAGCGGAGCGGGTGTTGCAGCAGTTGGGGGTGATTGAGGGGGAGGCGGAGCAGTTGAATTTGTTGGAGTGTTTGGTGATTGGGCGGGAGAGTGCTTGAAGCCCACCAGAGAACATCCCTGTAACGACCGGCGCCCTGTTCAAGCGTGCAGTAGCTGGACCCTGTGGGAGCCTTCGCGAGCAAGCTCGCTCCTACAGGCCCAGCCCGACAATGATCAACGCACCAGATGCAAATACTGCAAATGCCTTTCGTACTGGTCGAGGAATGTCGTTGATGATCGGTTCCTTGCTGGAGCCCATCAGCAGTGTGCATCTACAAGACTTTTCGCCTTATTCGAAACAAACGCCAAGGTTCCCACGCTGTAGGAATAGCAAAACAATGTAGAAAAATGCAGATAAGAGAAATCAATGCAATTACAGGATAGTCATCTTCAAGCCGGGGGAAGCACTTGTAAAATAGCATGCATTCTTTTTGCGTGAGCTCCATATGGAAAAAGCCACAAAAGAGGTTGAACACAACAACTGCCAAAGCTGATCCTGTTGTGTAATTTATACCCGAAAACCTAAACTTCAAATAATAAGAAACAGCCACAGCCAACACCGCAAGAAAGACAAATACAACCGTGATCATTCATCCACCTCTTTAACCACCTGACTTGTCGCCCACAACCCCATAATAATTTCAAAAGTCTATCTCCGTTCCCAACGTCAGAATTTCGGCTTTTTCCGAAAAATCCACCTTGGCTCACTTTCCACCGGAAAAGCGAAGCAATGAAGAAAAACGCAGGCAAACGCAAACCAACTTAGAACTGGATAATCAAAATGCAGATTTGGGAAACAGCCAATAAACTTAATGGAGCTATTCGCTATTATTTCCAGATGAAAAATCCCAAAAGGAAAATTGCAGGCCACACAGAGTAAGAAATGTCCCCCCGTAAAATTTTTTCCGGAAAACCTTCGGCGCAACCAGTAAGACACAAAGAGAATCAGAGAGGAGGAAAAAATAAATGCCGCCGTAATCACTTATCAACCTCCTCCATAAGCTGAAGAGAGGTGAGCCAGGCTATATACGCTTCAAATATAAGCGCCCCACTGCCCATCAGTTTGTAGGCCGGAACATGGTCAGTTTTCATTCTGTAAAAAAGTTTCCACGAGCCTGGCTTAAGAACAGGACGTACCAGTCCATAGCCAGCTAACCCCATATCTGCCAGCCAATAGGCAACGCTGCCTTGGCTCTTAGTGCCTCCGACAGCGACTGCAGCGTTCTGATACATACCTCTAACAGGCCCGACCACATCAGACCCGTCGGTCCAGAGATTGGCGCCATTAACTCTTAACAATTAACACCCCAGAACTAATTTGAATTTCTCGCACGAAAAACCCAGCGCTTAATCTTAAAGTTCACGGGAAACCTGCCGCACGTAATACGCCATCGTCCGATTGAACCGCCCCCGCAACACCCCATCCTTGATATGCCGGGAGCTGCGAAAAAATCACTTGAACGTTCTGAAACCCCGCCGAAGTCTAAATTTAGGAGTCCATTCCATAGGGTGAGCAACAGCATGCAACAAAAAGCAGATTAGCGATATCCAAACTATGGCTGGATATTCTTTTTCAAGGTTTGGAAAGCAACCATAAAAAGCAATGCAGTTATACTTGGCCAGCTTCAAGTAAGAAATGCAAAATACAAGATTATAACCAAGGCACCCCAACGCATAGCGAAGCTTTAAATCTTCCCCTGAATATCTATCACGCAGGAAAAATGCGAAACAAACGCTGCACACCGTAAACACAAGGAATAAAAATGTAATCATTCTTCCAATTCCTCACGCAATTTGTTAATTGTAAGCCCCGTTGCAGAAACATCGCCGATTAAAGCCCCTTTCCCCATTTGTTTGTAAGCACGCTCAAGGTCTGCGGGCATTCTCCTGAATAGCTTCCAAGAGCCTTTTTTGGGAATTCTTCTCAATAGAGCGTAGCCCGACAGAAAAATATCAACCGAGCCATACGCAATGTCACCTTCAATCGCCTTTCTCCCGAGGCTTTCAGCCGCACTTCGATACAACTTGCGGACAGGCCCGACAGCGTCTGCCTTACCTGTCCACAGGTTGCTTCCATTTTCATATACGTTATTAGCACCATGAATTGCTGCTGGCAGACCATAAACACAGGTCGCGACTGAACGACATATACTTGCACCGTCCGCAAACTGATAAATGCCCGCTCTAAGCCCTATGAGAGCCTCGGTGGTCTCGACTTGTGTAAGCCCTTTATGCTCCACCTCAATCTGCGCTAAACCCTCATCCGCCCTGATCTTCCCGTTCCTAACATCCGCCAAAATCTGCCGCACGTAATACGCCATCGTCCGATTAAACCGCCCCCGCAACACCCCATCCTTGATATGCCGGGAACTGACAATGCAGGCGTATCGCGTCAGGTTCGCCGCACTTTGATGAAGCTCCGAGAGCTGGTTATCCAGACGATAGGGCGAGGGCCGCGTGCTCATTCGTTCATGCCCCAGAAGGCGTAGCCACTGGTGCTGGCGGCGTGATGAACCCAGGTGATGCTGTCGTAGCGCAGCACCACCTGCTCGGTGGGCTCGGCATCGTTGAACATGAGTACGTCAGGGATATCGAGGGTGAGGCCGACGATCCGCGCGCCTTTGAGCTCTAGGGTGAAGTACTTTTGCTGGGTCGCGTCGGCGGTTCGATAGAGATCGATCTCGCAGGACACTTCTTCCCGATCAGCCAGTGCCTGCGCCAACAGCGGGCTGGATTTGTCGAGGAGCTTGTGGAGGACGAGGGGATTGTGAACAGCGTCGGAGAGGTTGCTGACACTGGTCATCGCATGATTCAACGCCAGTATGAGGATCTGGTCGGTGTGCCCGGCCTGGCATTTGTTGCCGATGGAGGCCTGGGTGGAACATCCGGCAGAAATCAGCCCCATTTTCTTGCCGGTGATGCTCAGGTAGCTGTGGCTGGCCATCGTCGAACTCCTTGTAGGTTGGAGTTCGCAGCCTAGAGAGGTGACACGGCAGCGTCTGTGAGACGTTTCTGAAAGAGCTTGGGGAAATTAAGCAAGTTCGCGGAAGGGCCGAGCGGCCATCCCGCGAACTCGTGTCCTCAACGCACCAGATGCAAGTACTGCAAATGCCGTTCGTACTGGTCGAGGATGTCGTTGATGATCTGCTCCTTGCTGTAGCCCATCAGGTCGTAATCCTGGCTGCCTTCGCTCAGGTGCACTTCGGCGCGGTAGTAGCGACGGTTCTTCTGCTCCTGGGTGCCCAGCCCGGCGAGGGCGAAGGACGGAGTGAAGTAGCCGCGCATCTGCACCTGGTAGATGAACGGCTGCTCTTCGCCGTGACCGATCTTCAGGCTGACGTTGTCATGGCTCGGGTCTTCCTGGGTGATGACGTTCAGACCCTTCTCGGCATACACCTCGGTCACTTCGGCAATCGCCGGACGCACCACGTCGTCCATGAAGCGGTACACCTCATCGCGTGACGGGAAGTGCACGGCCTGGCTCAGGCGCTTGCGCCAGCCGCCGCGACCGCGCCGCGACTCGGCGAACGGCGCCAGCGAGTGCATCTGCGCAATCTGTCGCTGCGATTCCAGGTAGAACGCCTTGTGCAGCCCCCACATCATCGCCAGCAGGATCAGCGAGAACGGCAGCGAGGTCAGCACCACCGCAGACTTCAGCGAGTCGATGCTGCCGGCGAACAACAGGCCGCTGGTGACCAGCGCGGTCATCACGCCCCAGAACACCCGCAGCCAGTTCGGCCCGTCCTCGTCGGTGCTGCCGCCCTTGGCCGAGAGCGTCGAGAGCACCACGGTGCCGGAGTCGGCCGAGGTGACGAAGAACACGAAGCTGATGAACACCGTGACGGCGATCACCACCTTGCTCCACGGGTAGGTTTCCAGCAGCAGGTAGAGGGTCATCGACGGGTTCTCGATGGCCGAGTCGGCCAGCGCGGTCATGCCGTGGTCGAGGACCTGGCTCAGCGCGCTGTTGCCGAAGATCGACATCCACGCCAGGGTGAAGCCCAGCGGGATCAGCAACACGCCAAAGACGAATTCGCGGATGGTTCGACCACGGGAAATTCGCGCGATGAACAGCCCCACGAACGGTGCCCAGGCAATCCACCAGGCCCAATAGAACACCGTCCAGTTGCCCAGCCAGTCATTGGCCTGGGTGTAGGCGTAGACGTCGAAGCTCTTGCGCGGCAACACGGCGAGGTAGTCGCCGAGGTTCTGGATCAGGGTGTTGAACAGGTGCTGGGTCGGCCCGGCGAACAGCACGAACAGCAGCAGCGCGCAGGCCAGGAACAGGTTGATATCGGACATGACCCGCACGCCCTTCTCCACCCCGGCCACCGCCACCATCACCGCCGCGCCCATCATCAGCGCGATCAGCGCCACCTGCACCCACTGGCTATGGGGGACGCCGAACAGGTAGTCGAGGCCGGAATTCAGGTGCAGCACGCCGAAGCCCATGTCAGCGCCAAGGCCGAACACCGTGGCGATGATGCCGAAGCCGTCCACCGCGTAGCCAATGGGCCCGTTGATGCGTTTGCCGATCAGCGGATACAACGCCGAACGCAGCGCCAGCGGCAGGTTGTGGCGGTAGGCGAAGTAGGCCAGGGCCATGCCGACGAAGGCGAACACGCCCCAGCCATGCAGGCCCCAGTGCAGGAACAGCAACTGCATTGCCTGGCGCCCCGCCTCCACCGTGCCGGCCTCGCCCTGGGGCGGTTGCATCAGGTGGGTGAGCGGTTCGGAAACGCAGAAGAAAAACAGGGTGATGCTGATGCCCGCGGCGAACAGCATGCCGGCCCAGGACAGGTAACTGAACTCGGGCTGGTCGTGGTCGGCGCCGAGCTTGATCTTGCCGTAACCCGACAGCGCGGTGACCACCACGAACACCAGGTACAGGGTCATCGCCAGCATGTAGTACCAGCCGACGGTGTGCGCCGCCCAGTTTTGCGCAGCCAGCAGCCACTCGCCCGCGGCTTGCGGGTTGGCGATCACGATCAGGGCGAAGAGCAGGATGAAGCCGGCGGCGAAGTAGAACACCGGTGGGTTCATGCGGATTTTGTCGCGGGAATTGTTTGACGGCGCACTCATGGGCGGTGCACCTCGCAAGGCGGGAAAGTGGTCGGATTGAACGGGTTCAGCAAAGGCTAATCCTCCTGATGAACACCGGCAGTTCACCAGCGTTTAATTTGAACAAGCGTTCAAGTTAAACATGGATACGAATTTGAAGCGACCGATAGCCGACCGTTAGCGTTGGTTTTTGGGGCCTGATCGCGAGCAAGCTCGCTCCTACAAATCGGGCGTTTATCACAACGCCTGTAGGAGCGAGCTTGCTCGCGATCAGACCTCCAAGCGACCTCTTACTTCTGCGCCCCATCCGCATGCTGCAACAGGTTCGCCTGGGTCAGGTTGCTCTCCGCCGGCACGCTGCGGGTCAGCCAGACGTTACCGCCGATGGTCGAGCCCTTGCCGATGGTGATCCGTCCCAGAATGGTCGCGCCGGCATAAATCACCACATCGTCCTCGACGATCGGGTGACGCGGATGGCCCTTCTGCAGCTTGCCGCATTCGTCTTCGGGGAAGCGCTTGGCGCCGAGGGTCACGGCCTGGTAGATGCGCACCCGCTCGCCAATGATCGCGGTCTCGCCGATCACCACGCCGGTGCCGTGGTCGATGAAGAAACTCGGGCCGATCTGCGCGCCAGGGTGGATGTCGATACCGGTCGCCGAGTGCGCCAGCTCCGAGCTGATCCGCGCCAGCAACGGCAGGCCGGCGCGGTACAGGTGGTGGGCGAGACGGTGGTGGATGATCGCCAGCACGCCCGGGTAGCACAGCAGCACTTCGTCGACGCTGCGCGCCGCCGGGTCGCCGTGGAAGGCGGCCAGAACGTCGGTGTCGAGCAGGACACGCATGGCCGGCAAGGCGGCGGCGAATTCCTGGATCAGGCGCAGGGCGGTGGCGTCGACATTGGCGTCCTCGGCCTGGCCGTGCCGCGCCGCATAGCGCAGTTCCAGGCGGGCCTGGGCCAGCAGTGAAGTCAATGCCGCGTCGAGGGTGTGACCGACGTAGAAGTCTTCGCTTTCTTCACGCAGGTCCACCGGACCCAGACGCATCGGGAACAGCGCGCCACACAACTGTTCGAGGATCTGTCGTACGGCCTCACGCGACGGCAATTCGCGCCCGCCCTGCTCGCCGCTGCTGCGGCCATTGCGGGTGCGCCACTGATCGCGGGCCGAACGAAGCTGGCCGACGATGGACTGAAGTTGCCAATACCCGGATTGCGCGTTGTCGCTCACGGTTGTTTCTCCTGCTCGGCGGCGTGGGACTGGAAGGGGAAGGCCGCTCTCTTGAACCGCACTCTACGACATGAAACGGGGGGGAAAAAAATAATGGTTTATGCCGGTTGGCTATATAGATGGCATAAGCCGATTAGGCCTGCCTCAGGCGGCCATCGCGAGCAAGCTCGCTCCTGCAGAATTCATCCGGTCCTGCTGCCAGGCACGGTTGCCCATGCCCGAATGCCTGCCTATGCTCGAATTTTCCTACAACCGACTTCCGCCATGATCGAACGACACCTCGCCCGCTTCAATCGCCTGGAACTGCTCGCCACGCCCACCCCGCTGGAAAAACTCCAGCGGCTTTCCGACTGGGCCGGGCGCGAGATCTGGATCAAGCGCGATGACCTCACCCCGCTGGCCCTCGGCGGCAACAAACTGCGCAAGCTCGAGTACCTCGCCGCCGACGCCCTGGCCAATGGCGCCGACACGCTGATCACCGCCGGCGCGATCCAGTCCAATCACGTGCGCCAGACTGCCGCCCTCGCCGCTCGCCTCGGCCTCGGCTGCGTGGCACTGCTGGAAAACCCGATCGGCACCGACTCGGCCAGCTACCTGGAAAACGGCAACCGCCTGCTGCTGGGCCTGTTCGACGCCAAGGTCGAGTTGGTGGACAACCTCGACAACGCCGACGACCTGCTGCAAGCCCTCGCCGTGCGCCTGCACGCCAGCGGCCGCAAGCCGTACTTGGTGCCCATCGGCGGCTCCAACGCCCTTGGCGCGCTGGGTTATGTACGCGCCGGCCTGGAACTGGCCGAGCAGATCGAACAGAGCGGCCAGACTTTCGCCGGCGTAGTGCTCGCCTCAGGCAGCGCCGGCACCCACAGCGGCCTGGCCCTGGCGCTGGCCGAGCGCTTGCCGGACCTGCCGGTGATCGGCATCACCGTGTCGCGCAGCGAAGAGGCGCAACTGCCCAAGGTCCAGGGCCTCGCCGAGCGCACCGCGGAGTTATTGGGCGTCCGTTTGCCGGACGCGTTCAAGGTACGTTTGTGGGACGAGTACTACGCTCCACGCTATGGCGAAGCCAACGCTGGCGGCCTCGCGGCTATCCGTTTACTGGCCAGCCACGAAGGGCTGCTGCTCGATCCGGTCTACACCGGCAAGGCCATGGCCGGCCTGTTGGACGGCATCGCCCGGCAGCGATTCGATGACGGTCCGCTGATTTTTCTGCACACCGGCGGAGCCCCGGCATTATTCGCCTACCCTGATGTCTGTAAACGCTGAGACAGGCGTCGGTTTATAGGTCAAACCGCTATAGGAAAATGCTTTTTTATTATTTTTTGACTCTATGAATCGCGCCCTATAGTCACCACCACTTTCACAACAAGACTGGGGACAGGGCATGACGATTTCCGTTTTCACCAAACGCATTCTGGGTATCGGCGCCGGCATCGTTCTGGGCGCCAGCGTGCTCAGCCAGGCCATCGCCGGCGAGCAATTGCAGACCATCAAGGACAAGGGCGTCATCAACATCGGCCTGGAAGGCACCTACCCGCCGTTCAGCTACGTCGATGCCGACGGCAAGCTCACCGGCTTCGAGGTGGAACTGTCCGAGGCCCTGGCCAAGCAATTGGGGGTCAAGGCCAAGGTGCAGCCGACCAAATGGGACGGCATCCTCGCCGCCCTGGAATCCAAGCGCCTGGATGTGGTGGTCAACCAGGTGACGATCTCCGAAGAGCGCAAGAAAAAATACGACTTCTCCAAGCCCTACACCGTGTCCGGCATCCAGGCACTGATCCTGAAGAAAAAGGCCGCGGAACTGAACATCAACGCCGCCGCCGACCTGGCCGGCAAGAAAGTCGGCGTCGGCCTGGGCACCAACTACGAGCAATGGGTCAAGCAGGACGTGCCGAAGGCCGACGTGCGCACCTATGAAGATGATCCGAGCAAGTTCGCCGACCTGCGCAACGGCCGCATCGACGCCATCCTGATCGACCGCCTCGCCGCCCTCGAATACGCCCAGAAAGCCAAGGACACCGAACTCGCCGGCGCCGCCTTCTCGCGCCTGGAATCGGGCATCGCACTGCGCAAGGGCGAGCCGGAACTGCTCGACGCCATCAACCAGGCACTGGACAAGCTGCGCGCTGACGGCACGCTGGCCAAGCTGTCGGAGAAATACTTCGGTGCTGATGTCACGCAATGATCGCTGAAAGCCTGCAACTCGTTGCCGACTCCGCGCCCTTCCTGCTGAAGGGCGCTGGCTACACGGTGCTGCTCAGTGTCGGCGGCATGTTCTTCGGTCTGGTGCTCGGCTTTGCCCTGGCACTGATGCGCCTGTCGAAGACACCGCTGCTGGACTGGCCGGCGCGCATCTACGTGTCGTTCTTTCGCGGCACGCCGCTGCTGGTGCAGTTGTTCGTGATCTATTTCGGCATGCCGCAGATCGGGATCGAACTCGACCCGATCCCGGCATCGCTGATCGGCCTGTCGCTGAACATGGCCGCGTACATCTGCGAAATCCTCCGCGCGGCGATCTCGTCGATCGACCGCGGCCAATGGGAAGCTGCGGCCAGCATCGGTATGACCCGCACCCAGGCGATGCGCCGGGCGATCCTGCCGCAAGCCTTGCGCACCGCGCTGCCACCGCTGGGCAACAGCTTCATTTCGCTGGTCAAGGACACCGCCCTGGCGGCCACGATCCAGGTGCCCGAGCTGTTCCGCCAGGCGCAACTGATCACCGCGCGCACCTTCGAAGTCTTCACCATGTACCTCGCGGTGGCGGTCATCTACTGGGTGCTCTGCAGCGTCCTCGCCCACGTTCAGCAGCGCATGGAAACCCGGGTCAACCGGCATGACGAGGAGCCGCGACGATGATCCAGGTACAACGGCTGAACAAGCAGTTCAACGGCCAGACCGTGCTCAAGGACATCGACCTGACCGTCGAGCCCGGCGAGGTCATCGCCATCATCGGCCCCAGCGGCTCGGGCAAGACCACCTTCCTGCGCTGCCTGAACCTGCTGGAAACCCCCGACAGCGGGGTGATCCGCGTCGGCGATATCGAGATCGACGGCAGCCGCCCGCTCAGCCAGCAGTCGGGACTGATCCGGCGCTTGCGCCAAGAGGTCGGTTTCGTCTTCCAGAGCTTCAACCTGTTCCCCCATCGAACCGCCCTGGAAAACGTCATCGAAGGCCCGGTGGTGGTGAAGAAGACCCCGCGCGACAAAGCAGAGGCCCTGGGCCGGGCCTTGCTGGCCAAGGTCGGCCTGGCGGGCAAAGAGGATGCCTACCCACGCCGGCTCTCCGGCGGCCAGCAGCAGCGGGTCGCCATCGCACGCGCGTTGGCGATGGAGCCGCAAGTGATCCTTTTCGACGAACCCACCTCGGCGCTCGACCCGGAGCTGGTGGGCGAAGTGTTGGCGACCATCCGCGGCCTGGCCGAGGAAAAGCGCACCATGATCATCGTCACCCACGAAATGAATTTCGCCCGCGACGTCGCCAATCGGGTGATCTTTTTCGATAAGGGTGTGATCGTCGAGCAGGGCGAGGCGAAGGCGCTGTTTGCCAATCCGCAGCATGAGCGGACACGGCAGTTTCTCGGCAAGATTCTCGGGTCGGCCTGAGCATTCTCGGGACTCATCGCCTATGCAGCGATGAGCCCCGCAGCCCCGTCAGATGTTCTCGACTTTCTGCCAGACCTTCGGCTTGAAGAACAACGTCTCGCCCCGCGCCAGCCCGGTCAGGCTGTCGTGGTCCTTGACCACTTCGGCTTCGATCAGCTCGCTCTGCCCTTCCACTTTCAACGTCACCCGGGTGGTGGCGCCCAGTGGGCGGATGTCGCGGACTTCGGCGACGTGGTGGCCTTCCACTTCATGCCGCGACAGCGACACTTCATGCGGACGGAACAGGACGTGGTGGTTCTCGCTCAGGTGCAGGCGGTTCGAATCGCCCAGGAAGTGGTAGACGAAATCGCTGGCCGGGTTCTCGTAAACCTCGCCCGGCGAGCCGATCTGTTCGATCACGCCCTTGTTCATCACCACGATGCGGTCCGCCACTTCCATGGCTTCTTCCTGGTCGTGGGTCACGAACACCGAGGTCAGGTTGATGTCTTCGTGCAGCCGCGCCAGCCAGCGGCGCAGTTCTTTACGGACCTTGGCGTCCAGCGCGCCGAACGGTTCGTCCAGCAGCAGCACCTTGGGCTCGACCGCGAGGGCACGGGCCAGGGCGATACGCTGGCGCTGACCACCGGAAAGCTGCTCCGGATAACGATCAGCCAGCCAGTCGAGCTGGACCATGTTCAGCAGCTCGTGGACCTTCTCGGCAATGCGGCTTTCGTTCGGGCGCTCGCCCTTGGGCTTCATGCGCAGGCCGAAGGCGACGTTGTCGAACACGCTCATGTGACGGAACAGGGCGTAGTGCTGGAACACGAACCCGACGTTGCGATCACGCACGTCGTGGCCGGAAACGTCCTCGCCGTGGAACACGATATTGCCGTCGTCCGGGGTTTCCAGGCCGGCGATGATGCGCAGCAGGGTGGTTTTGCCACAGCCGGACGGGCCGAGCAGGGCCACCAGCTCGCCGCTGTGGATATCCAGGTTGATGTTGTTCAGGGCCTGGAAGGCATTGAAGCGCTTGCTGACATTACGAACTTCGATCGACATGAATTATTCCTCCGCTGCGCTTTGGCGCAGACGGTTAATGCGGTTCTCGCTCCACTGCTTGAGCAGCAGGATGAAGAGCGCCAGGATCAGCAACAGGCTGGCCACGCTGAAGGCCGCGACATGGTTGTATTCGTTGTAGAGGATCTCGACATGCAGCGGCAAGGTGTTGGTCACGCCGCGGATGTGGCCGGACACCACCGACACCGCGCCGAACTCACCCATCGCCCGCGCGGTACACAGCACCACGCCGTAGATCAGGCCCCATTTGATGTTCGGCACGGTCACGTGCCAGAACATCTGCCAGCCGTTGGCGCCCAGCAGGCGCGCGGCCTCTTCTTCCTGGGTGCCCTGCTCCTGCATCAGCGGGATCAGTTCACGGGCAACGAAGGGCACGGTGACGAAGATGGTCGCCAGGACGATACCCGGCAGGGCGAAGACGATCTGGATATCGTGGTCCTGCAGCCATGGGCCAAGGAAGCCCTGGGCGCCGAACATCAGCACGTAGACCAGACCGGCGATCACCGGCGAGACCGAGAACGGCAGGTCGATCAGGGTGACCAGCACGCTTTTGCCGCGGAAGTTGTACTTGCTCACGCACCAGGCTGCGCTAACCCCGAACACCAGGTTCAGCGGCACCGAGATGGCCACGGCGATAAGGGTCAGTTTCAGCGCGGACAGGGCGTCGGCTTCGAAAATCGCCTCGAAGAACGTGCCCAGGCCCATTTTCAGGCCCTGGGACACCACGATGACCAGCGGCAACAGCAGGAACAGGGCGAAGACCAGCCAGCCCAGGCCGATCAGGATACGCCGCGCGGAATCGCTGCCACGGCGGGCGGCATTGGCCGAAGCGGCTACGCCAACAGAAGATGCAGACATGCTCAGGCCTCCTTCAAGGGGTTTCGATACGCCGCTGCAGCAAGTTGATCAGCAGCAGCAGGATGAAGGAAACCACCAGCATCAGCACGCCGATGGCAGTGGCGCCGGTGTAGTCGTACTGGTCGAGCTTGACCATGATCAGCAGCGGCAGGATCTCGGTCTTCATCGGCATGTTGCCGGCAATGAAGATCACCGAACCGTACTCGCCGACCCCACGGGCGAAGGCCAGGGCGAAGCCGGTCAGCCACGCCGGCAGCAAGGCCGGCGCCAGCACATAACGGAACACCTGCAGCGGCTTGGCGCCGAGGCAGGCGGCGGCTTCTTCGACTTCACGCGGGATGTCGGCCAGCACCGGCTGCACCGTGCGCACCACGAACGGCAGGGTGACGAAGGTCAGTGCCAGGGTGATGCCGAGCGGGGTGTAGGCGATCTTGAAACCGAGGTCGGTGGCGAACTGGCCAACCCAGCCGGACGGCGCGTACAGCGCGGTGAGGGCGATACCGGCCACGGCGGTGGGCAGAGCGAACGGCAGGTCGATCATCGCGTCGATGATCTTGCGGCCGGGGAAGGTGTAGCGCACCAGCACCCAGGCCAGCAACGTGCCGATCAGGCCGTTGATGATGGCGGCGCAGAGGGCGGTGCCGAAGCTCAGCTTCAGTGCCGCGAGCACCCGCGGTGCACTGACGATGGCCCAGAACTGCTCCCAGGTGAGCTGGGCGGCATGCACGAACATGGCCCCCAGCGGTATGAGCACAATCAAGCTGAGGTACACCAAGGTGTAACCCAGCGTCAGCCCGAAGCCGGGTATGACGGGGGATATACGACGAGACATAAAGGTCCTTGGTTGAACGCATTGAGCCCGGGACTATGCCCGGGCCCATGCTGGCTACGAAACGGCTCCTGCTCTATCGGGCAACAATCACTGCGCCGTGTAGATCTGGTCGAAAACGCCACCGTCATTGAAGAACTTGGGTTGGGCAGTTTTCCAGCCGCCGAAGTCTTTGTCGATAGTCACCAGGTCCAGTTTCGGGAACTGCTTGGCGTATTCAGCGGCCACCTTGGCGTCACGCGGACGGTAGAAGTTGTCGGCGGCGATCTTCTGGCCAGCCGGGCTGTACAGGTGCTTGAGGTATTCCTCGGCGATCTGCTCGTTGCCTTTCTTCTCGGCGTTCTTGTCGACCACGGCCACTGGCGGCTCGGCGAGGATCGACAGGGACGGCACGACGATTTCGAACTTGTCGGCACCGCCGTCTTCTTTCAGCGCCAGGAAGGCTTCGTTTTCCCAAGCCAGCAGCACGTCACCCTGACCGTTGTTGACGAAGGTGATGGTCGAACCACGGGCGCCGGTATCCAGCACCGGTACGTGCTTGAACAGTTCTTTCACATATTCCTGCGCCTTGGCATCGCTGCCACCGGCTTTCAGGCCGTAGGCCCAGGCGGCGAGGAAGTTCCAGCGAGCGCCGCCGGAGGTTTTCGGGTTCGGGGTGATGACCGAAACGTCTTTCTTGATCAGGTCGCCCCAGTCTTTGATGCCTTTCGGGTTGCCCTTGCGGACCAGGAACACGATGGTCGAGGTGTACGGGGTGCTGGCGTCCGGCAGGCGGGTCTGCCAGTTCTCCGGCAGGGTCTTGCCGAGCTTGGCGACTTCGTCGATGTCGCCGGCCAGGGCCAGGGTCACCACGTCGGCGCGCAGGCCGTCGATCACGGCACGGGCCTGTTTGCCCGAACCGCCGTGGGACTGCTGGATCTTCACTTTGTCGTCCGGGTGAGCCTGCTGCCAGTGCTTGATGAACTCGGCGTTGTACTGCTGATACAGCTCGCGGGTCGGGTCATAGGACACGTTCAACAGCTCGTAGTCCTTGGCGATGGCGGAACCGGCAAAAACGGCGCTGGCGAGTGCAGCCAGGGCATAACGGCGGATAGACATGGTGAAGCTCCCGATTGGCATTTTTTTCTAATGTGTTGGTGCGGCTGGCAGCGCTTCAGCTTGGTTTGTTGCTGGAGTTCTGCAGGCGGAATTTTTCCTTGCGTTCGATCTGTACAACTTGGGCGTTGTGCACAGTGATTTCCACCGCGCCGAATCGCAGGTCACGCAATGCGCTCTGGATTTCACGCAGGATGGTGGCTTCGTCCTGACCGTCAACGCTACGCAGAGATGCGCTCATGCTCGTGCTCCTGTGAATAAGGGGGCCCGGGAGCAGCGTTTAGGAAGGTGACTGCGCCTGGTGTAGGGGCAATCTTAGAGAGGGCTGAATATTCTTAAAAATACTATTTAAGAATGTTTATATAACTGAAAAATCAACTGCAAGCTTGAAGCGGCAAGCTGCCAGAAAAAGCGGTAGCAACGGCGCGGATCTGCTGTGACTTGCAGCTTGTAACTTGCAGCGTGCGGCTTAGAAGCGCAGATCCTGTGGCGGCACCGGCCGCCCGTACCAGTAGCCCTGGCCCATGTCGCACTGGTGCTCCAGCAGGAAGCGCGCCTGCTCGGACTGCTCGATACCCTCGGCATGGATCTGCATCCCCATGCTGCGCGCCAGGGCGATGATGACCCGGACGATCGCCACGTCATCGTCATCATTGGGCAACCCGGCGACGAAGCCCTGGTCGATCTTCAGCTTCTGCACCGGCAAGCGCTTGAGCCGCAGCAGCGACGAGTAGCCGGTGCCGAAGTCGTCGATGGCCAGGCGCAAGCCCAGTTCACGCAGGCGATGCAGTTGTTCGAGGGCGACTTCGGGGTCTTCCATCACCGCGCTTTCGGTCACTTCGACCTCCAGCCGCGACGGCTCCAGCCCGGTTTCGTCCAGCACCCGGGCGACCTGCTGGTACATGTCGCGGTTGGCGAACAACCGGCTGGAAACGTTCACCGCGACGAACTCCAGCGCCCGCCCTTGCGCCAGCCACTCCACCATCTGCGAACAGGCCTGGCGCATGACCCAGGTGTCGATATCGGCGATCAGCCCGGTGCGCTCGGCAATCGGGATGAACTCCCCCGGCGGCACCAGCCCGCGTTCGGGATGCTGCCAGCGCACCAGCGATTCCAGGCCGATCATCCGGCCGCTGAACAGGTCATGCACCGGCTGGTAGTAGACCCGTAGTTCGCCCTGCTCCAACGCGCGGCGCAGTTCGATGGCGGTTTCGACCCGCTGCTGGGCGTGAGCAGTGAGTTCTTCGGTGTACAGGGCATAGCCGGAACGGCCGTTGCTCTTGGCCTTGAACAACGCGGCATCGGCGTTGCGCAGCAGTTGCTCGGCGCTCTGCGCATCGCTGGGGAACAGGCTGATGCCAATGCTCGCGCTGCTGAACAGGCGGTGGTTTTCCAGTTCGTAGGGCTCTTTGAGCACATCGACGATCAGTTGCGCGAGGTCCGCAGCCTGGCCGACCTGAGAGCAGTTTTCGCTGAGGATGGCGAATTCATCACCGCCGAGGCGCGCCAAGGTGACGCCGGGGTCGATCACCAGTTTGAGACGATCGGCCACGGCCTTGAGCAACTGGTCGCCGATGTTGTGGCCGAGGCTGTCGTTGATGCTCTGGAAGTGGTCCAGGTCGAGCAGCAGCAAGGCGCAGCCGCGCTTGTTGGCCTGCGCCGTGGCCAGCGCTTGCTGGGCGCGGTCGTTGAACAGCAAGCGGTTGGGCAGGTCGGTCAGGGGGTCGTGGTGGACCAGATAGGCCAGCTCGCGTTCGGTGTGCTTGATCACGCTGATGTCGCTGAACACCGCAACATAGTGGGTCAACATCCCGCCATCGTCGCGGATCGCGCAAATGGTCTGCCACTGCGGGTACACCTCGCCGCTTTTGCGCCGGTTCCAGACCTCGCCGCTCCACTCGCCCTTGTCGTGCAGGGTCTGGTACATCTGCTGGTAGAACTTCTGGTCGTGGCGGCCGGACTTGAACTTGTTCGGTCGCTGACCGATGACTTCGTCCTTCTGGTAGCCGGTGATGCGCATGAAGGCGCGGTTCACATGGACGATGATGCCATCGGCGTTACTGACCAGCACGCCTTCGAGGGTGCTGTCGAACACCGCCGCGGCCATGCGCAGGCGTTCGCGGTCTTCGCGGCGCAAGCGCGCACCAAGGCCGATGAAATTGAGCAAACGCACGCGGGAAACGAAGATCAGCAAGGCGCTGCAGGCGGCCCATGTGTAGGCATTGATAAGCTGCCAGCGCGCCATCTGGGCCGGATCATCGAAAACATTGCTTAATATTTGATCAGAAACCACCAGCCAGAGAATTGACAGCACCAGGTAAAACGCGGCCATTCTCAGGGCGTCTCGTGCAGAAACAGACATAGGGTCACAGATGCCCACATCAAAAGATGGGGCATTATAGGGCAGAATTCCTCGTTGACCTCCTATCAAAAAGGCCGACTGGTTTTATTTAACATGCCAGTGATAATACTCATCGCTGTTTTTCCGCTCTAAGAGGGCATATCCACCTATGTGGTACTACGGTTTACTCGACCTGTCGGCCTGGCAATTGCTGGCGGTCACCCTGCTGATGACCCACGTGACCATCGTTGCGGTCACGGTCTACCTGCACCGCTATTCGGCGCACCGTTCCCTGGAACTGAACGCCGGCCTCAAGCATTTCTTCCGTTTCTGGCTGTGGCTGACCACGGCGCAGAACACCCGCGAGTGGACCGCCATCCACCGCAAGCACCACGCCAAATGCGAAACCGTGGACGATCCCCACAGCCCGGTGATCAAGGGTCTGTCCACGGTGCTGCGCAAGGGCGCCGAGCTGTACCGCGCCGAAGCGCAGAACCCGGAAACCCTGCGCATCTACGGCAAGAACTGCCCCGAAGACTGGATCGAGCGCAACCTCTACTCGCGCTACAAGCTCGGTGGCATCGCGCTGATGGCGGTGATCGACCTGCTGCTGTTCGGCACCATCGGCATCACCATCTGGGCGATCCAGATGATGTGGATTCCGTTCTGGGCTGCCGGCGTGGTCAACGGCCTTGGCCACGCGGTGGGCTACCGCAACTTCGAATGCCGCGACGCCGCGACCAACCTGGTGCCATGGGGCATCGTGATTGGCGGCGAAGAGCTGCACAACAACCATCACACCTACCCCAACTCGGCCAAGCTGTCGGTCAAGCGCTGGGAGTTCGACATGGGCTGGGCCTGGATCAAGCTGTTCACCTGGCTGCGCCTGGCCAAGGTGCAACGCGTCGCGCCGATCGCCCACCGGGTCGAAGGCAAGGGCCAGTTGGACATGGACACCGCCATGGCGATCCTCAACAACCGCTTCCAGATCATGGCCCAGTACCGCAAGTTGGTAATCGGCCCGCTGGTCAAGCAGGAGCTGGCCCGGGTCGATGACTCGGTGCGCCATCAGTTCCGCCGCGCCAAGCGCCTGCTGTCGCGCGAGACCAGCCTGCTGGAAGATCGTCATCACCAGCGCATCCAGACCATGCTGGAGCACAGCCAGGCGCTCAAGACCATCTACGAGAAGCGCCTGGCGCTGCAGCAGATCTGGGCCCGCACCAGCGCCAACGGCCACGACATGCTCGCCGCGATCAAGGACTGGGTCCACGAGGCCGAGGCCAGCGGTATCCACTCGCTGCGCGAGTTCGCCGCGCAATTGAAAACCTACTCGCTGCGCCCTGCCCTGGCCTGATGGCCACTGATCGGAGCGCCCCGCCAGCGGGCGCTCCGCCTGGAACTTCCCCCCTTCATTTCGCTCTTACCAACATGTCGCCCGCCAGCCTGGCGGGTCGGGTCGTGGCCGCACGTCCCCGCCTTACAAGAAGTACTGCGAACATGGTCAATAGCACCCCACCGTTCAATCCGCCTCCCGAGGCGGCTCAGGTTTTGCTGGCGCTCATGCATGCTCAGGGCGAAGTCGCCCGCCTGAGCGAGCGCGAGCAACTGATCAGCTCCCTGCTCGACAGCGTCAACGCCATTCTCTGGGCCTTCGACTGGGAATCCCGGCAGATGCTCTACGTCAGCCCGGCCTACGAGCGCATCTTCGGCCGTCCCGCGAACCTGCTGCTGGCCGACTACAACCAGTGGCGCGACAGCATCTACCCCGACGACCTGGACTACGCCGAACGCAGCCTCGCCGAGGTGCTGGTCAAGGGCGCGGTAGAAGATCGCGAGTACCGCATCATCGCCGCCGACGGCCAGGTGCGCTGGCTCAGCGACAAATGCTTCATCAACCAGCAGGCCGACGGCCAGCGGCTGATCGTGGTGGGCATGGCCGAGGACATCACCGAGAAGAAACTGCTCGAAGGCGAGCTGCAACGCCTGGCCACCACCGATGTGCTGACCCAGAGCAGCAACCGCCGGCACTTCTTCGACTGCGCCGGCCAGGCCTTCGATAAGGCCCGTCAGGATGGTGCGCCGCTGTCGTTTCTGCTGCTGGACATCGATGACTTCAAGCAGGTCAACGACACCTACGGCCACCCCGAGGGTGATCAAGTCTTGCAGCGCATCGCCGACAGCGGCAAGGCGGCGCTACGCCGGGGCGACCTGTTCGGGCGGATTGGTGGCGAGGAGTTCGCGGCGGTGTTCCCGGGTTGTACGCCAGAGCTGGCGATGCAGGTGGCGCAGCGGCTGCAGCGGGAGATTCAGCGGCTGAGTTTCAGCCATGAAGGGCACACGTACGGCGTGACGGTCAGTCAGGGACTGACCGGCATGATCGAGGACGATGAAGTGCTCGATAACCTGTTTGCCCGGGCGGATGCGGCGATGTATGAGGCCAAGCGCAAGGGCAAGAATCAGATCGTTTTGGGGTGATTTCAATGGCCTCATCGCTGCATGGGGTATCTATCCATCTCGGAATTGTGTGGCGACCACGAGTTGCCTGTCAGAGGATCTGGCCATGGCCACCAAGTGCTACGCGATAGCTCTTCAGCGCTCTCAAGATCGAGCGCCGCGCGGGCGGCGCATCGCGAGCAAGCTCGCTCCTACAGACAGAGGTTTGCAACGTGCCTATGTCTGTCAGGCCATGGTTGGCCGCCTTGTTTGTACGACGCGGTATCGAGTCGACCTAAACAGCTTCCCCGCGACTCATCGCCAAACGCCAAGGGCGGACAACACCTCTCTGGCAGGCCATGGCACGTTGCAACACATGTAGGAGCGAGCTTGTCGGGGCGCCGAACCGTCGCGATGCGCCGCGCGGGCGGCGCTCGATCTCAAGGACGCTGAAGACATATCGGCTGACACATGGCAGCCACGACTTGACCATGAACTGTGTAGATATCTATGCAGCGATGAGGCCCTGAAACCTCACACCTTCCGCAACCGCTCCAACTCCGCCCGCCCCACTTTCAGCAACCGCGCCGTCTTCCCCGCCGCCAGCTCATCCAGCCCCTCTTCCGGCGCCAACCGCGCCAGTTGCCCGGCGAGGTTCATCACCAGGTCTTCGCGGGAATACACGCCACCGCCCAACTGGTACACCGCTGCGATCAACTCACGCAACTCCAGCGGCAAGCGCCAGCGCGTGCGCAGCGCCGAGCCGTAGCCCGCGCCGGATTGGCTCAGCGACAGTTCGATTTCATTTTCGTCCAGCTCGCCACCCGCCAGGCGCCACTCCTGCAGGCAACGCAGCAGCGCCAAGTCGCCCAGGCAATGCAGCAAGCCGGCGCAGTAGCAGCGCTCCAGGTCGAGTTCGAGCATTTGTGCCAGAGTCCGGCCGTACTCCGCCGTGCGCAGCGACAGGTTCCAGTACTGCTCGGCATAACGCGCCAGCACCGGGTCGCTGAGACGGGCGCTGCGCTTGAGCGCGAGGCCAAGGATGAGGTTCATGCTCTGGGTGGTCCCCAGCTTGTTCAGCGCCTGCAGCAGGGTCTGCACGGCGCCCTCGCGGTGCAGCGCGGCGCTGTTGGCGGCGGCGATCAGCACGGCGGTGATTTGCGGATCGGAACGCACTTCTTCTTCCAGAACCCGCAGGTCCAGCCCCTGCGGATTAAGCGCGCGCTTGATCGCCTGCTGCACATCGGCGAACAACGGGCCACCATCGGCGGTAGCGCGGTGTTCTTCGATAAAGCGCGCCAGCGTCAGCCCCGCGCGCAGCGGCGGCACTTCGCAGGAGACCGCCTCGCCGAGCTTGAGCAGTTGCTCTTCAAGGCGCTGGCGCAGCGAGTCGAGGTTCAGCGGTTTGCTCAGGTAGGCCGTGGGTGCCAGCGGCAGGGCTTCGCGCACGCTGGCCACGTCGGCACGGCTACTGATGAGGATGAACGGCAGCACCGGCGTCCGCGGTCGCGATCGGACCTTGCGCAGCAGGTCGAGGCCGTCGAGGCCCGGCAGTTCACGCGCAGCGATGATCAGGTCCGGTTGCCCGGTCAGTCCTTCCAGCGCTTCGTTGCCATTGGCGCAGACCTTCACCTTGGCGTCACAGCGCACACTCAGCAGCATTTGCGTGAGCATGTCGCGCACCCACGGATCACCTTCGGCAATCAACACCTTGGGTGCAGCAGCGGGTGGATCTACAGCAGTCATCAGGTTCTCCTTACAGCCATCACACGCAGTCCGGTGCACCTTCCAAGGTGTCTCCTATGGAAACCTTAGCGCTCAACCTGTTCCCTGGGACGAAAAAAAACCCGCCGAAGCGGGTTTTTTTCTAGCGGATCACAGTTTACGCGAGTTCAGCGAAGCACTCTTCGATGATCGCCAGACCTTTGTCCAGCAGCGCGTCTTCAGCGGTCAGCGGAACCAGGATACGCAGGACGTTACCGTAGGTGCCGCAGGACAGCAGGATCAGACCCTTCTCGCGACCCTTGGCCACAACCTGGGCAACGGCGGCAGCGTTCGGGGTGTGAGTGCCTTTCTCGAAGACTTCAACAGCGATCATCGAGCCCAGGGCACGGACGTCACCGATGATCGGGTGCTTGGCCTGGATTTGCTTCAGACCGGCAACCAGACGCTCGCCAACAGCCTGGCTGCGCTCCAGCAGTTTCTCTTCTTCGAACACTTCCAGAACGGCCAGGGCCGCGGCGCACGCAACCGGCGAACCGGCGTAGGTGCCGCCCAGGCCGCCCGGGGCGATGGCGTCCATGTACTCGGCCTTGCCGCACACACCGGCCAGCGGGAAGCCGCCAGCGATGGATTTGGCGAAGGTGGTCAGGTCAGGCGCAACGCCCATCTGTTCCATGGCGAAGAAGGTGCCGGTACGGCCAGCGCCGGTTTGTACTTCGTCGGCGATCAGCAGGATGCCGTGCTGGTCGCACAGGGCGCGCAGACGCTTCATCAGCTCTTTCGGAGCAGGCAGGAAACCGCCTTCGCCCTGAACTGGCTCGATGATGATTGCGGCGATGTCACGTGGCTCGGCGTCGTTCTTGAAGATGCGCTCGATGGAAGCGATCGACTCGTCGATGCTCACGCCGTGCAGCTCGTTCGGGAACTGGGCGCGGAAGATGCCGCCTGGCATCAGGCCCATGCCTGCGGAGTAAGGCACGACTTTACCGGTCAGGCCCAGGGTCATCATGGTGCGACCGTGGTAGCCGCCGGTGAAGGCGATGATGCCAGCGCGGCCAGTGGCAGCACGGGCGATCTTCACGGCGTTTTCAACGGCTTCGGAGCCGGTGGTGACCAGCAGGGTCTTCTTGTCGAAGTCGCCTGGAACGCGGGCGTTGATTTTCTCGCACAGCTCGACGTACGGCTCGTAGGCCAGTACCTGGAAGCAGGTGTGAGTCAGCTTCTTGAGCTGGGCTTCAACGGCAGCGATGACTTTCGGGTGCAGGTGACCGGTGTTCAGTACCGCGATGCCGCCGGCGAAGTCGATGAACTCGCGGCCTTCAACGTCGGTAACGATGGCGTTCTTCGCGCTTTCAGCGAAGATCGGGTGGATCTGGCCAACACCGCGTGGAACAGCGGCGACACGACGTTGCATCAGGGATTCGTTGGTCTTGCTCATAAAGTCCTCAATTCGCCAGCGTGGTGGCGAGATTCAAGATGGCGCCGGTATTCAACTGCAGTCAGCATTCGTTGATCGACTGCTGCAGGGGCCCGGTGGCCGGATGTATCTATGTAAAAAAGGCCAGCGAGGCGTCGCTCTCGCGCCCCGCTGGCAGAGGTAAAGCCTTAACCGTGGATCAGACGCTGATGCACAGGTATTTGATTTCGAGGTAGTCCTCGATGCCGTACTTGGAACCTTCACGGCCCAGGCCCGACGCCTTGATCCCGCCGAATGGCGCGACTTCGTTGGAGATCAGGCCAGTGTTGATGCCGACCATGCCGTATTCCAGCGCTTCAGCAACACGGAACACACGGCTCATGTCACGGGCGTAGAAGTACGAAGCCAGACCGAATTCGGTGTCGTTGGACATGGCGATGACTTCGGCCTCGTCCTTGAAGCGGAACAGCGGCGCCAGTGGGCCGAAGGTCTCTTCTTTAGCGACAGCAGCGGTCTTCGGCACGTCGATCAGGATGGTCGGCTCGAAGAAGTTGCCTTCGATCAGTTTGCCGCCGGACAGCACCTTGGCACCTTTGGAAACGGCGTCTTCGATGTGTTCCTGAACCTTGGCAACAGCCTTGCCATCGATCAGCGGGCCGGTGGTGGTGCCCTCTTCCAGACCGTTACCGATCTTCAGCTTGGCGACCGCGGCTTTCAGCTTCTCGGCGAAGGCCTCGTAGACACCGTCCTGCACGTAAATGCGGTTGGCGCAGACGCAGGTCTGACCGTTGTTGCGGTACTTGGAAATGATCGCGCCTTCGACGGCCTTATCCAGGTCCGCGTCGTCGAACACGATGAACGGCGCGTTGCCGCCCAGTTCCAGGGAAACTTTTTTGATGTCCTTGGCGCATTCCTGCATCAGTTGGCGACCGATTTCGGTCGAACCGGTGAAGGACAGCTTGCGCACCAGCGAGTTGCCGGTCAGCTCGGAACCGACTTCGCCAGCGCTGCCGGTGATCACGCTCAGCACGCCAGCCGGGATACCGGCACGGGTAGCCAGCTCGACCAGAGCCAGAGCGGAGTAAGGAGTCTGCGAAGCAGGCTTGAGGACCATGGTGCAGCCAGCGGCCAGGGCCGGGCCGGCTTTACGGGTGATCATCGCTGCCGGGAAGTTCCACGGAGTGATGGCTGCGGTGACACCGATTGGCTGCTTGATAACGATCAGGCGCTTGTCTGGCTGGTGGCCAGGAATGACATCACCGTAGACGCGCTTGGCTTCTTCGGCGAACCACTCGATGAAGGAAGCGGCGTAGGCGATTTCGCCCTTGGCTTCGGCCAGCGGCTTGCCTTGTTCGGTGGTCATCAGACGAGCCAGGTCGTCCTGGTTCTCGATCATCAGTTCGAACCAGCGGCGCAGCTTGCCAGCGCGCTCTTTGGCGGTCAGTGCACGCCAGGCTGGCAGGGCCTTGTCGGCCGCTTCGATGGCGCGACGGGTTTCGGCGGCGCCCATTTTCGGCACGGTACCGATGACTTCACCGGTGGCCGGGTTGGTCACCTTGATGGTCTGGCCGTTGTCCGCATCCAGCCACTCACCGTTGATATAGGCTTGCTGGCGGAACAATTGGGCGTCTTTAAGCTGCATGTCGGCTTCCTTAACAGCACCGTGCTGGCACGGAGCGAATTATTGGATTTGAAAAAGGAGCCCGGAGAGGGCTGCCGTCAGGAATTCACACACCGGGCCGAAGCACGACACAAGCCACAGAGAAAAGCTCGTGTGTATCAGCACCAGACAAGAGCGTTTGAAATCTCGAACGAATCCTAGGAGTAACGAGGAAAAAGGACAATAGGGCGTTCGAAAAAAAGAACAAAATGCGACGAGTCGTGTCGTCCTTATTAAACAGACCGCCAGAGATAACCTTCATTCCGTGGGAAATACAGCACAGCGGTTCTGGCGATGGACGGCGCCCCGGCAGATGGGTATCATGGCGCCCGCGTTGCACTCGTAGCTCAGCTGGATAGAGTACTGCCCTCCGAAGGCAGGGGTCGTGGGTTCGAATCCCGCCGAGTGCGCCATCTACAGAAAAGGCCCCGTGAGCAATCACGGGGCCTTTTTCATTGCCGTTTTCCGAAGTACTCGACCGCATCACCGCCAGCCTGCCATGACGCATCAAAGCACAGGCTTGCTCTTCTGCTGCCACACCTCGCCGAACCCCTCGGTGCTGAAGGCCACGGTGTATTTGTCCAGCACCACCGGCACCAGCTTGTGGGTCATGAAGGCGTTGACGATAAATTGCTGGGCCGCCGGCGAGGTCGGCAGGTAAATGGACACCGGGTTGCCTTTTTCGTCGATCCGGCACTCATACAGCGCGCCGAGGGGCTGGCTGTTCACTTCGATCACGACGTTATCCACGACCCGCGGCTTGCCGCACGCGGCAAAGCGGCTGAACAGCATGCGGGCGCCACCTTCCGCGCTGTGGACCAAAGCGTTGTGGACCACGGTGTCTTTGTCCATGCCCTCGCTGTTGCTGAGCACCACGGAACTGTACGGCCGAGCCGGACTGAAGTCGGTGCTGAGCATGTAGCGATGGGCGCTGATCCCCAGTCTTGCCGCGACGTCCTTGCCCGCGCCTTCCTTGAGGTCGATCAGACCGCCCGCCTGGACGTTGGCGCAGAAGGTCGCGAGCAGCAGCGCGGCCGGCAGGCCGATGAGTTTTTTCAGGGTCGCTGGGTAAAACACGGGGTGGTCCTTGTGGTTTGAAATCATCTGTGACGTGTCGCGCTGCATTTCACTCGACCCGCTCGCCTTCGATCAGCCGGCCCTGCCGTGCGCCGTGTTGCGCCATATAGGCGGCGAGCTGCACCAGACGGTTGTCCAGCGCTTGCAACAGCCGGTTGCGGGTGGTCAGCACTTCTTTCTGGTTGAAGAAGCCCGGCTCCTCCAGGTAGATGCCGAACAACTGGTTGATCTGCGCCGGGTCGTTGATGACGAAGTTTTCTTCAGCGTTGTGGTTGTACAGCGCGACCATCTTGCCGACCTTGCTGTCCACCGGGTGCATGAACACCATGCTGACCTGCTGCCCCTCGCGAAGACGCAGGCGCGTGTTGTGCACCTGGAAGCACGATTCCTTGCCGTCTTCGTCATCACGGACCCAGAACTCATGCTCCTGCACGTTGCTGGAGCTGATATGGAAGGACGACGATCCGCCGCTCATCGAGCCGTAGCCGTTGGCGATGTAGCCGCTGCCGCCGCTGTGCGAGTGGCTGGCGTCGAGGTGGGTCTGGTTGCGCTTCTGGGTGTCGAGCACCTGGCCGTTGACTATGAAGAAGCTGAACTGGCGATCGAAGTGATTGAACGGCTCTTCGATGAAGTTCACGTCGTCGGGATTCAGGGTGATGTCGTACATGGTGCGGATCATTTCCGCGCGGGCCGCCTTGTCGAGCTTGGCCTGCTCGCGCAGCTCGGCGCGTTTGACCTTGGCATCGTCGATGGCCTTGAGCGCCTGGGCCTTGAGGATCGGCGTCTTTTCCTGGGCGTAGGCCGCGGCCTTGCCGCCGGCTTCCTTGAGGATCGGCGCCGCCTTCTGGCCGGCTTCCACCGCCATTTCCTTGGCCTTTTCCAGCGCCTGGGCAGCCTTGGCGGCCAGTTCGGGATTGGCGTCGATGGCCTTCTTCTTCAGGTCGTCCCACAGACTCATGGTTGTTGCTCCTTGCTCGATGTGCCGCGGCACGGGTGGCGGCCGGGAAATACTGGCAATTTAACCTGCGATGCGCGCAAGCGCGAAGGGTACGTGGCAAATGCGGTCATGGCCTCGTGACACATGAGCCACGAGGGGCAACATTCCATCACGGCCACCTTCTCAGGCAAAATCTCCTACAACTGATTCGCATTTCGTCTGTCAGTCCTGGAATTTTTGCAAGAAGGATCTCTATGAAGTGGTTCGTTTCACGCCCGGCACAGTGGCTGGGCCTGCTGGTTTGCCTGTTCACCTTGAACCTGGCCCACGCTGCCGAAGACGGCAACGACACCTCGATCACCGTGGAAAAAGACATCCGCACCACCCGCGTAGAAGCCGATGGCAGTTTCGACGTACGCCATGAGCAGGTTTACCTGATCAACGAAGAGCGTGCGATCAAGGCCCGCGCCCAGCAGTCCCTGTCCTACAACCGCACCCTGGAAACCCTCGATGTGGTCGAGGCGTACACCCAGAAGCCTGATGGCCGCAAAGTCGCGGTCACTGCCGAGCAGATCAAGGAACAACAGGAGCAGGCGTCGGCCGACGCGCCGATGTTCTTCGACAGCCTGGTCAAAGTGGTGATCTTCCCCGAGGTGGCGGTCGGCGATCGGCTGGTGCTGACCTACACGCGCCAGCGCAACACGGCGTTGTTCCCCGATCAGTTCGAGGAACTGGTATTCCCTGAACTGAGCCCGACCCAGCAACTGACCCTGATCTACGACCTCCCCGCCGGGCTCGCGCTGAACGCCGAAGCCAAGGGTTTCAAGGCATCGAGCCCGAAAGCCGAGGCCGGGCGCAAGGTCTACCGCTGGGACTACCAGCCCGCGAAGCAACCGCGCCGGGAGATCGGCTCAGTGGCCTACGCCGACTACGGCCAGTACCTGGCGGTGTCGACCTTCAAGGATTACGCCGCCTTCGCCCGGGCCTATGCGGCGCGGGCCAAGGTGGAAGTGACTCCGGCCATCGCCGAACTGGCAAAATCGCTCACCGCCAACGTCAGCGAGCCGCGGGCCAAGGCCCTGGTGCTGAGTGACTGGGTGCGCAAGAACATCCGCTACGTCGCCGTCTATATCGGTGCCGGCGGCGTGGTGCCGCATGCCGCCGATACCGTGCTGAGCAACCGCTATGGCGACTGCAAGGACCATGTCGCGCTGCTGCTGGCCCTGCTGGAGGCAGTGGATATCCACGGCACGCCGGCGCTGGTCAACCTCGGCACCGCCTACGTGTTGCCGAAAGTGCCGACCCTCGGGGTGATCAACCACAGCATTACCTACGTGCCGAGCCTGGACCTGTACCTGGACCCGACGATGAAAGCCATCGCCGCCGGTTTCCTGCCCGTGCCGGTGCTCGACAAACCCACCGTACTGACCGGTCCGGCCACCCTCGGCCACACCCCAGCGGTCCAGCCAAGCCTGGTGAAAAGCACCACCACCTTCAGCATCAACGACAGTGGCGCGGCGGACTTCAAGCATGACTCGACCATCCAGGGCTGGGCCGCCGAGCTGAACCGCTACGGCCTGCGCAACATGCCGGCGGCCGAGCGCGACATGCTCATGCAGCGCATCCTCAGCGCCTATGGCCAGTCCGGCAGCGGCTCCGTCGAGGGCAAGAAACTGGACAAGCAGGGCTACAACTTCGCGCTGACGATCACCGGCCATACCCGCAACCTGGTCAACCTGCCCGGCCCGATCGGCATGCCGACCCTGAGCAGCTTCACCGGCGGCATCGCGCAGAACGTGTTCGGCTTCGTCACCGAGAAGGAACGGAACCAGGCGTTCACCTGCATTTCGGGGGTGACCGAGGAAGTCGCCCGCTTCGAATTCCCGGCCCAGGTGGAAATCATCGCCACGCCCAAGCCGGTGTCGCTCAAGGCCGAGTACGTCGACTACAGCGCCGACTACCGCCGCGAGGGCAACACCGTGGTGGTCACCCGGCGCCTGGATTTCCACAACCCGGGAGCGCTCTGTTCGCCGGAGATGTTCCGCGCCTTGCAGCCGACGCTGGAAGCGATGATTCATGACCTGGGCAGCCAGGTGATCGTGCAGAAAAGTTGATCCAGCGGGGGTAAGGCGACGAAAAAACCGGCGATGACGCTTTTCAATCGGGTTCATGCCGTTTTCGGCCTTGCCCCCTTGCCCCGCGTGCACGATTCTTGAGGGTATCTGGCGTTCCTACACCCAACCCCCATGCAGAGGGCGCGCAATGAAAACCGTGGCACAGCTATTGAAGTTGAAGTCCCAGCACGTTCAGCAGGTCTACACCATCAAGCCTCACCAGACGGTGCTGGAAGCGCTGCTGGTGATGGCCGAGAAAAACGTCGGTGCGCTGCCGGTGGTCGAGGGCGGCAAGGTGGTGGGGATCGTCAGTGAGCGCGACTATGCGCGCAAGATGGTGCTCAAGGGCCGGTCTTCGGTCGGCACGGCGGTCAGCGAGATCATGAGTTCGCCGGTGATCACCGTGGATTCCCACCAGAATGTCGACACCTGCATGAACATGATGACCGACAGTCACCTGCGGCACTTGCCGGTGGTCGAGAACGGCGAGCTGCTCGGCCTGCTGTCGATCGGCGACCTGGTCAAGGAAGCCATCGCCGAACAGGCCGACCTGATTCGTCAGTTGGAGCAGTACATCCGCGGCGAGTGAGCGCCCTTCAGCGGTATTCGCCCTCCAGCTCGTCGAGCTGGTGGTCGAAGCTGCGCAACCGCGCCGACCAGGTGTACACCAGCACTTCCAGGTCGCGGTTGAGCACCGCGCCGCCGCGCCGCTGGCTCTGTTGCGAATCGCACAGGTCGAGCTGGTAGCGCTCGCGGGCCATGGCCGCCGCCACGCTGGACAGCTCGCGGGCATTGTTCAGCCAGTGGCGGTGGTGGTCGTGGATTTCCTGATCGAGTTCCTGGCACTGCGCCTTGAGGGCTTCCAGGCTGCGCTCGAGCGGCGTGCCTTCGAGTTCGCCCATGACTTCCTGGAAGGTCCGCCCAGGTTGCCAGTAACTCCCCCAAAAATAGCGATCGAACACGGTTTCGACCCGACGCAGCGCCACCTTGGTGTTCCAGATAGCGACCATCGTCCGGCCCTGTTCCAACTGGCGTCGGCGCACCTTGAGCAGTTGCCAGCGAATCCAGGCCAACGCGCTCAAGGCGAGGGCCGCAATCAGACCGGCGGATCCGTAGAGGAACTGCCGGGCCTGATCGAGCTGGTGGACTTCCCTGACCCCGTAGAAATAACCGGCGGTCAGCAGGCTCAGGGCTGTCACGGCAGCCCAGAAGCCAACGGCGTAGGGGTCTTTCATTGGCGCTGTCCCCTTGTTGTTTTTTTCTGAGCATAGCAACGCCAACTGGGGACATAGGGTGCCGCTCAGCGTTTATTTCTGAGGGCCTCGTTAAGCTGATCGACCATCACGATCCAATCGGAATCCTCAATGAACTGGTCCTTGAGAAAGGCCCTCTGCGAGGGCGTCCAGAACGGTGCATCCACCAGCTTGATTTCATTTTTGAGCGGCGAATGGCTGGTGATGAATTGATCGATGCCCTTGGGATCGTCGGGCAGGCCAAGCTGTTTGAACAACTCCGAGAATTTGTGGTTGGTCAATTCCATGGGGCACTCCTTGGGCTGGGGGGGTTAAGGGATTGATCGCCTTGGGGAGTGAAAGTTTAGGTCAGGGAATGGTCGGTGCTGTTTTGGGGCTCAGAGGATCTGGTTATGGCCACCAAGTGCTAGGCGATAGTTCTTCAGCGCTTTCAAGATTGAGCGCCGTCGGCGCATCGCGAGCAAGCTCGCTCCTACAGTGATTGCAACGTGCCATGGCCTGACAGACATAGGTACGTTGCAAACCTCGCAACGTGCCATGGCCTGAAAGACATAGGTACGTTGCAAAC